>CAZWNR010000191.1:5242-7449 GCA_964635665.1 uncultured bacterium
CGCCTAGATTTGACGGATGCCTCGGCGGTGACGGAGTGGTTCCAGCATTGGCGACCCGATGGCGTAATTCACACTGCCGCCCTCTCCCAACCCAACCGCTGCGAACAGGATCCAACCCTGTCCTACGCCATCAATGTGCAGGCCAGCGAGACCCTAGCTACCCTCTGCCGGGAGTATCAAATTCCCCTGGTGTTCACCTCCACCGATCAAGTCTTCGACGGCCAAGCCGCCCCCTACGACGAAACCAGCCTCCCCAACCCCATCAACACCTACGGACGCCACAAACTAGAGGCCGAACTACGGATTCGGGCCATCTACCCCGCCGCCACCCTCTGCCGTCTGCCCTTGCTCTATGGCCCCCCTAGCGCCCACGGAGCTTGCTTTTTGCAGGATTTTCTAGCTCGTTTGCGGGCAGGACAGTCTCTCTCTCTATTCACCGACGAATATCGCACCCCTGCCTACGTGGAGGACGTGGCCGCTGGGCTGCTGTTGGCCCTAGACCACCCCGGCACCCTGCTGCATCTCAGCGGGCCAGAACGCCTTAGCCGCTATGAATTTGGCCTCCGCATGGCTGAGGTGTTTGACCTAGACGGCCAGCTTATCCAGCCCTGCCGCCAAGCCGATGTTGCCATGGCCGCTGCCCGCCCTGCCGATGTTTCCTCCAACAGTCAACGAGCGATGGATCTGGGGTATCACCCTAGGGGAATTTGGGCGGGCCTAGAAGCCGTCCGCCAACGGGAATTCCCCTAACCCAAAACCTGCTGTACGGGCGCACCGCAGTGCGCCCCAACCCTATCAGCTCCAACCTGTGATGAACCAGGCTCCTATTCCAAAACCCCCTGCTGATAAGGCTGTAAGGCTTGATCTAGGGCTGGTAGAAAGATTGGCGAAACAATCACCTCCGGGAAGAACTTCACCATCGGCACATTTTCGACCCTGGGGTAAAAGTCTGAGGGGGTTGGGCCGTCGATGTGGCGGCTGAGCACCCCAAACCCCAGGCGACCGCTGCGGGGCTGCCAGCTTGGGGCGGTGCGTTGTAGCCAGTCCTTGAAATTGGCGGCGTTGTCCATGCTGGCGACGAGGTTGGCGATCATCGCTGGATCGGGTAGGCTGTCGGCCAGTTGGGGCAGATCTTCGGGCTGGGTCACCCAGGCTTTTTCGAGCAGGACTTGGCGTTGGTCGGGGGTTTGCCATGCGGCAATGGCGTACTTAGCCGGAATTTCTGGCAGAATTTCGAGATCCACGGTGCCGCCCTCGGTCAGGGTCAGCAGGGCAGATTGGAGGACGCCACCCGATGTTTCCCAGTCCTCAGCGGCGGCGGTCAAATCCCCCAGCCACCAGCGCAGGGTGCCCCGTCCTTGGTGCAAAAAGCCGATGAGGGCAGGATCGGTACTTTGGCTCAGCAGTTCGCCATAGAGGGTTTCTAGGCGTTCGGTGACGGGGCCATAGAGATCGGCGAGGAGGGGGCCAATCTGCCAGATCGGGCTCGTCAGCAGCACCGGGTGGCGGAGGGTTTCTAGGGCAAGGGCTTCGGTAGCGCAGGCGGTGTCGCCCTGACGCAAACAGCTAAAGCCCAGGCCAAAAAAGACTCCCGGCTTGGCTGGGATGAGACCGATGGATCGCTGAAAGGAGGCTTTGGCCCCGTCGAGTTGGCTATTATCTAGCAGCAGCCATCCCAGGTTAGAGTGGCCAAATTCTTGGTAGGGAACCGTTTCATTTCCCACCTCAAACCAAGCGATGGCATCCCGCAGCAGGGCCGTTTTCAGGTCAGGGTTCTCCGTAGCCTGGTAGCTCAGATCGCCTAGGTTCCAGCCCAGTTGGTAGGGGTAGTAGGGTTCCCAGGGGGCCAGTTGGTGGGCCCGATCTAGTGTTTCGGCAAAGCGGTTGATGTCCTGCTTGGCCAGAGCCGCAAAGCCATCGCTAGACAAACCCCAGGCTCGATGCACCGGCACCAGCCACAGGCTCATCGCCAAGGATATCCCCAGGCCCAGGGCAACGAGAATCCGGTTCAGGCGGTTGGGGCGCACCGCCGTGCGCCCGTACGGGGTGAGGGTTTGGGAAAGGGTGGCGAGGTAGAGGATGAGAACGCCGCTGATGGGGAGAATGTCGAGTTGGTAGTCGGTGAGGCTCATGAGGCTAAAGCCGACTAGGGCCGAGAGGATGCACCAGACCATCAGGGGCGGCAGTCCAGAGGGGGTTTGGCGGGC
>CAZWNR010000192.1:0-1891 GCA_964635665.1 uncultured bacterium
GATGCCCCCCACCTGGCCACGGCTCTTCTAGAGACCTTGGGCAAGGCTCTTGCTTCTTGACATCATCCGACCTTCAGGTGCTCCGATTGCCTGAGGAATCGTACCTACAGCCCCAGACCCTCAGCCCCAAAAGCCCCTCAGAGGGGGAGAAGGTTGGGGCGCACCGCTGTGCGCCCGTACAAAACAGCGGTACGCCCGTACGGGGAGAGTCATCAGACCGTGGGGCAGATTCGACGGGTTTGCTTCTGTTGATACATAGCTCGGTCTGCCTCGGCCCAGGCGGCCTTGAGGCCACGGCTAGGGTGGCGGGCGGCAACCCCTACCGAGGCGCAAATCTGGCTTTCGAGAAGAGCCTGTTGGAGGCGGGTACCAAGCCACTGCCCCTGCAACAAAGCGCATTCGGTACAGAGCACGACAAATTCATCGCCACCGATGCGGGCCACCACATCATGCTTGCGGGTCTCTTGGCGCAAAATTTGTCCGGCTCTCTGAATTAGGGTATCCCCGGCTTCGTGGCCCAAGCTGTCGTTGACCATTTTAAGGTTATCCAGATCGGCCACCACCACACAGGCCGGAAAGCCGTAGCTAGCACAGCTTTCCTCTTCCGCCGCCAGCAATTGGTCCCAACCTCGGCGGTTGTATAGGCCCGTGAGGGCGTCTGTAAAGGCCTCAGTCTGGAGACGGTCTGCCCGTCTAGCCTGTTCGGCGGCGGCCATGTCAGCACGCAGAATAGAGCTTAACAATTTCGCCAGCAATTCAATTAAAGGTAGTTGATCCGTAATTGCCTCCGGTTGGGGTCTGGGATCGATGGCGCAGAGGGTACCGAATAATCGACCATCCTCAGCCATGAGGGGAACACCCACGTAGGCCCCAATGGGTATCTGGTCAACAATGGGGGCCTCCGCATAGGCTGAAACCAGAACAGAATTGGGAGCAATGCGGGGGCCATTCCCTGCCACCATGCGCGAACAAAAGGAATCCGTCCAGCGAAAGACATCGCCCTGCTTAACGCCATAGCCATGATCCTGGGCATGGAGAACGATCCAGTCTTCGCCCTCCGTGCGAGTGACCATCCAGAGTTCAAAACCTAAGGTCTGTTGCAGATAGCTTAAAACGGCCTGGGAAGCGGCGTTAAAGTCGGGAAACAGATCACCCTCAGGAAGTATGACCACGATTTGACCACCATGAGAACAACACACCCTAGTAATGCCCGATTTAGCATAAAAATGCTCGCCGGGATACAAATCTAGATAGGATTTTCCCTACCCAATCCCACACACCAGACCGTTTAGGGAACCTCACCAAAAAACACCCCTAGCCTAGGCTAAGGGGTGAACGAAACATATATTCTCTTAAAACTTCAGCATCCTAACCACGAAACCCCTAGGATTCGTGGTTGAGTGCCATTTAGGCTTCCCGATTCAGGAAGGCTTGCAGTTGGCCCAGGGCGGCCCGACCAATGTTGAACACGGCCCAGCTACCGGCAATCACGATGGGAAGTAACACTACAACAACCCGCCAATCCATAATGCCCGACCTCCTAAATTTGGGTTCGCTTAAATCGTTGTCACAATTTTCTCATAATGTACACTACTGCGACCGGGAACGAAACGGTTTCCCTAGGGTTTCTTGGGGCAAAGCTTTAAGTTCGGTAACGCTCCTAGCCCGTTCGGTTGCCAGGGCTAAGCGCGGCGGGAAGGGAGACTATAGGATAGGGGCGTAGCCATTGCCGAGGGATAGGATGCCCCCAGAGCCGCCCAACCCCAGCCCAGACGCCGTTAATCCGTCCAGCCCCGCCATGGGCAATCCTTCGGCGGACGGTTCCGCGCCGGATAGGTCTTTAATCACCGATGCTGTGATGGATAATCCCGCGCAGGAAGATGACCCAGAA
>CAZWNR010000192.1:1991-7401 GCA_964635665.1 uncultured bacterium
CCTAGCGTTAGAGACCTCAAAATCAGGGAAGGTCAGCCCAAAGCAGCGGTTGAAGGCGTTTGCAGAGGATGTCACCCAGATCTGGCCGGAAAAGGTGTGGCAGGGGGCGGCGGCTAACCTAGGGCGACTGCGGCCTTCGCGGCAAATGACCCGCTGGTTTGCAGTAGATGATGACCGAGTGGCGGAAATTCTGGCGGCGGTACGGGAAAAACTGCCCACCACCGAAGCCCTGCTGATTGGCAAACCCCAGGCGGGCAAAAGCTCCATTGTGCGGGGGCTAACCGGGGTTTCGGCGGATATTGTCGGCCAGGGCTTCAAGCCCCACACCCAGCACACCGAGCGCTACGCCTACCCCTCCGAAGATCTACCGCTGCTGATTTTTACCGACACCGTGGGCCTAGGCGACCTGGGCCAAAGCACCGAGGCCATCGTGGCGGAACTGGTGGCGGATTTGGAGGCGAACCCCAGTCAGGCCCGCATCTTAATTTTGACCGTCAAAATTACCGACTTCGCCATCGATAGCCTGCGCCAGATTGTCCAGGCACTACGGCGCAAGTTCCCCGCCATTCCTTGCCTGCTGGTGGTCACCTCTGCCCACGAGGTCTACGCCGCCGAGGTGGACGATCATCCCCCCTATCCCCCCGATTTGGAGGCGGTACAGCGGCCCTTTGCCGCCCTTCAGGAGAGCTTTGGGGCCATTGCAGATCGGGCGGTGCTGATTGACTTCACCCTGGAGGAAGACGGCTTTACCCCGGTGTTCTACGGCCTAGAAGCCCTGCGCGACGCCCTGGCCGACCTGCTGCCCGCCGCCGAGGCCCAGGCCCTCTACCAACTGCTAGATGAACAAACGGAGGCCTCCCGCCAACTGGGCAGCCTGTATCGGGACGTGGGACGGCACTATATTTCGGCCTTTGCGGTGATGGCGGCCACCCTGGCGGTGGTGCCCATCCCCTTTGCCACCATGCCCGTGCTCACGGCCCTGCAAGTGTCGATGATTGGCGTTTTGGGCCAAATCTACGGCCAAACCCTCAAGCCCGCCCAGGCCGGGGGCTTGGCCAGCGCCATTGCCGGGGGCTTTTTTGCCCAAATGGTGGGGCGAGAGTTAATTAAGTTCATCCCTGGCTTCGGCAGCGTGGTGGCGGCCTCCTGGGCGGCGGCCTACACCTGGGCCTTGGGGGAAGGGGCCTGTGTCTATTTTGGCGACCTAATGGGGGGCAAAAAGCCCGACCCCAAGCGCATCCAAACCGCCATGGCCGAAGCCTTTGACGCCGCCAAGGAACGTTTCAAAGACAGCCCTGCCCCGTAACCTTGGCTACAATGAAGGGCGTTGCCTCGCTCTCCAAGCGTTTCCCAACTATGGATCTTCCCGCTGCCCAGGTTTGTCCCACCTTGGACGAATTGCTGCATCGCTATGCGGCAACGCTGGAGGCGTTGATGGCCGCCACCGTCTATCTTCAAGCCGAGGCGAATCAAGCGGATGGGCCGGTGCAGGACAGCCAGAATAGTCCAGTCACTCCAGATAATCCCGAAGCCCAGCCTGACCTGGAAGCGTCGGACGGCCTAGCGTCCCTAGATAATTGTGTAAGCCCAGAAGAGTCAGCATCTCAGGATAATTTAGCCATCCATCGCGAGTCAGCAGCCCAGGAAAATATCCAGGCAAATTCGGGCACACCGACAACCCAAACCAGCCACAATAACGACCTAGCCGCATCCCCCCTTCAGCCCTTCGTGTTAGCGGCTTTGCTGGCGAGAGATGCCGTGGATCGGCACCTGCGACAACCAACCCATGGCACAGGCCAGCCTACGGCTCAGAACTACGATGATCTGATTCGGCTGGATGGACAGTTACGGCAGGCGATGGCGAGGGTGCCTAAAGATCTTGATTTGGCCAATGCGCGGCAGACGGTGGGGGCCAGCAGCACAGATTGGTGGTGGTTTCTGATCGCCTCCCACGATGCCGAACCGCCAGAGCACGACCCCCAGGGCAGTTCCGTGGATTGGTTCTTCAACGGGCTCACAGTGGTGTCTCTGGCCCTGACGGCCAACTTTGCGGTGGGCACCTTTCGCGCCTTCTCATTTTTGGGTCTAGATCTGCTGGGGCTGACCATGACCTTTTTCCAAGGGGCGGGGCTAACCCTTGTGGCTGGAGGACAATTCACGGCCCAAGGACAAGCCGGGGTCGAAAGGTTCTATCGCTGGCTAGGGAAACCGGGGCTGTGGGGGGCGCGGTTCTTGGAATCCCTGGGCGAGGGGCTGGGGCAACGGGTGCCGCTGCTGGGGCGGCTGGGTCGAGGGTTAGGGCGACGGCTCTCGTTCCTGGGGCCAGTCCGGCGCAGTCGGTCCGCTAAAACCTTTGGAGCCTCCGTGGTGCTTGTGATTGCCTCCTACGCTGCCTATCAAAACCTGGGCTGGTGGGCGAATCGCTACTATGCCTGGGGAAAGCAGGAGCGAGAGCAGGGGGATAACATTGCCGCCCTGCGCTCCTTCCAAAAAGCGCTAGATTTTGACCCTAGCAAGCGCGAGGCCTATTCCTCCCTGGGGCAAATCTCCGAGAAGATGGGTCGCTTAGATGAGGCGAAAACCTACTATCAACAGGGGCTTGCCCTTGCCGATCCAGCCTCAGCCCTGGGCCTAGCCCGCATTGCCTTGTTTCAGGCGTGGCAGGAAAGCGACTGGACAGGCAACCTTTCCTCGGCCAGCCGTCGCGATGTGGAGTTTTTACTAGCCCTCGCCGACCAACTCAATCAACAAGCCGCTGTACAGGGGGCCGCGTTTATCGATGTCGTCATCGAGCAAAAGACCCACTATGGGCTGCTAGAAATCGCTGAAATAGATCTCAGTACGTTGGTTCAAATCTCCAGCCAGTCCTCTCTTTCTTCGGAACAGCAGGCCCAAATCGATCACATCCAAGGCCAGTTAAACAGCGCCCAAAACCACTTTCAGAGGGCTTACTTCACGGAAATGGTTGCCTTGGCTATGCAGCCCACCGACCTAGAGATGGTGGAGATGGCCATTGCGAAGTCTCCCCGAGGTCAGCAGCTTGCCCGCCGCGATTATAGCCTCTGGCAAGGAGCCACCAATGCCAACCGCCCCCTCTACGATCTATACAATGACCTCTTCAACACCCTAGGCTATGGCCCAGCGGATCGCCTTCAGGTTTTGCAAACCTTTCTCGAATCCCTAAACGAGGTTGAGCAGGCGGCCCTGCGAGAAAAAGTGATCTTCGACTTGGGCAAACCCCGATGCTACCTAGCCCTAACGCAATTCTTAAATCAGGCCCTCGAATACTACGATTCTGGCCAAGGGAATAGTCGTCCTCCCATGGATGCCCTACGCCAACAGCGCCAAGCCACGGATCAGGCCTGTGGGGCAAACGTCGGCCCACCGCCCATCAGCACCATCGATCTATTTACCCTCAGCATCTACGACAAAACCCTGATTCACCAACTAAACACTGCCCCGGAGCGCTTCTTGCCCACCGAGGTTTCCGCCGAGATCTACCAAGATTAGCCAACCCTGGCTAGGGTCTGCGCCACACCTGCCACCAGGGGCGCGATGGAGGCCGCGTCTGACGCGGATTGGGCTGACACACGCGACTGTTCTGGGGCGACACGCAAGAATTCACGTTGCTAGCCACTAACTGCTTCAGATCGGTTCCCTTAGTCCTCATCCAGGCTCGAACGGGATCCTCTGCTGCCCCCAGGTCTCCGGGTGCCGCCATGCCCAAAAATAGCGGCAATCCTGTGGATACGGGATCAACGGGAGGCTCGACTCCACTGGTGACGGGTAGCCCGTACACCAAGGTTTGCTGCTGTGGGTCGCAGAGGTTAACCCCCAGCCAATCGACCGGATCGAGGTGCTCCACGCGCTCAGGGTTCACGAAAACAGCCCGCAGGTCGTACAAACAAGCGTTAGCCGTCGCTGGAACCGCCACTCGGTCAACGGCTCCGGGCTGAATAATACGCCCTGACAGCAGGTTGTACTGCCAAAAACGGCCCCCCGCAGGTACGGCATAAAACTCTCGCAATACTAGGTTTTTGCCAACCAGGGCCTGATCGGTGGCGTTTTGTAAGGTGAGGAGAATAGGAGCCTGCTGCGGTGGCGCTCCCACCACAATGCGGGCCTGCCCATCGCATAGGTTAACGTCCTGAAGCTTTTCCTGGCGGCCATTGCGGTAGGTCACCGTAACATCGTAGCGCTGGATGGTGGTACACCGCAGATCGGCAGCGCTGGCTAGAATTTGGGTCTCCTGCTGGGGCTGAATACTGGCACTGCCCAACAGCGAAACCTGACCAGAAAAGGTGCTGGTACAAACCCCGTTCACGCAGCTTTCGGTGTTGGAAACCTGCTCTTGTTGGGCGCTTTGTGCGCTACCGGTCTCCGTGGTGAGCGTACCAGAAACACGGCTAGAGCCATCGTTACTGCTGGAACGATTGAAACTAACGCTAGAACTGCTGCCCGCGCTGGAGTTGGTGGATTGAATGCTAGTGGTAGACGCTCCAGAGGAGGAACTCTGCGCCTCCTGGGGTAAAGTAACCCGTTCTTCCAGACATTGATGAAACGCTTGGAAATCTGGAAGTAAGCTGACACAGTCTTCTGGAGAAAGCTCTGGCTCAGCGCTAGGGGAAGGCTGTGACTGCTCACCAACGGCTGCACCCTCGATCAAAATGCCCGTAATGGGGAGGTTGGTGCCATTAAAAACGGATAGCTTGCCGCTGGTTTCCCCAGCGTTATACAGGCTATACAAACCGGATTCGGCACTACAGAGGTCAACTCCATAATCAGCGAGGCGATCACCGTCGCTAAACAGGCTCAAAATGTCGTAAACGCAGTGTGCGGAAGATCGGTTCAACGGCACGGTCTGGTTGGGGCCAACCCCTGCACTAGGCAACTGGTTCTGACCAAAATTGCCGCTGCCAGTCGGCACCACATACAGCCCCACGAGGGTTTTGGTCGTGCGGTTAACCAGGGTTGGCCCCGAGGTTTGCGCGGCAGCAGGCAATCTGGCCGTCCCTATGACTGCCAAGCCCAACAGCAGGCAACGGGGCAGGTTGTTCCACGATATCCTTTGCGACATCCTTGTTCACCCACCTGCTCGAACAGGCCTAGCGTGATTGGATTTATCTTATACCCCTCCCCCAACCCTAGACAGGATTTACCCTAAACCCCCAACATTTGCAGGCGATAGAGGCTGGAGTAGAGGCCATCCAGGGCTAGCAGTTCGTCGTGGCTGCCCTGTTCCACCAGTTCGCCATGCTTAAGCACGAGGATGCGGTCTACGTTGCGAATGGTCGAGAGACGGTGGGCAATGATGATGGCGGTGCGGCCCTCCAGCAGGCGCTCTAGGGCTTCTTGAATCATGGCCTCGGTGCCCACATCGAGGTTGGCGGTGGCTTCATCCAGCACCAGA
>CAZWNR010000193.1:0-7372 GCA_964635665.1 uncultured bacterium
CCGAGGTCAACAGTTGGGCCGACTTGCGTGATCTCAACAACGCCCTGGCCACCACACTGGAGGCCGACCCGCAGCCCTTGCTAGATCGCTACGACGCCTGCTTGGCTCAAGCCCCTACGAACAGCCCCTCCACGCTGGTGTTGGTCAGCCGTCAGCCGCTGCTTAGCCCCAACAAAACGAGCTGGGCCGGAGATTTTCTGGCCCAGTTTAAGGTGCAAAACGTGGCCGCCGACCTGCAAGGGGAAAGCCCCTTCGACGGCTACATCACCCTGCCAGAGGAGAAGGTGCTGGCGGCGAATCCTGATGTGCTGGTGGTGGTGGATGCCGGGGAAAATTTGCTAGAACAACTCAAGGGCGAACCCTTTTGGGGACAGATCCAAGCGACCCAGCACGGGCAGGTACACAGCTTTGACTATTTCGGCCTAGTCAACCCCGGCAGCATCGCCAGCATCGAGCGCACCTGTGAGCAGTTGGGCGGGTTGTTTGATTAGGGACACCACCGTCCTGGCCTTTGATCAGAAACCTGATCGTTCCGGCAAGGGCCAAATCTCTGAAACAATCCGATTTTTGAAATAACGAACTATCTGGAACGGCTGAGGTCTTTGACCCATAAAAATAAATCCCAGGGGTAGCTTAGGACTTGGCGAAACGCTTCGCTGAGGTTCTAAGCCACCTGGGATTTTAGTTAGCTAGGCAGTTGTGCTAGGCGTTGGCCCTTTTAGAGGGTGAGCGAAACGTTGACCACCTTGTCGTTGAAGTCGAGATCGCCGCCGCCGAGGATGTCCTCAAACTCTAGGGCACCGTTGCGGAAGCGAATGTGCTCGATTCCATCGGCATTGGCCGCCGTAAAGGAGAAGAACACCTGGGTGACGTCGTAGCGTTCCAGGTTCCCCTGGGCAATCAAGAAGGGGGCATAGAAACTACCGCCAGCAATCCCCGTTTGGAAGACCGAGGTGCGGTTGTTGGCGGTCGTTAGACCGACCACATCAACCCGTGCATTGAGGGCTGCCTGGGTATAGCCTGCCTGGCCTGGGGTGAAGTCGGCCACGCCATCGCCATTGATATCAATGCCGCCCTTTGCGTCGGTTACCCGGTAGAAGCCCACAAAGTTGGTGTAGGCCGCTTCCCGATTCACCGTAAAGGACGCCGCTACGGTGCCCGTGATGTCGCGCAGGTCGAGCAGGGTGGCCTCGGGCCCCGTACCCACGCCAATGCGGTTGCGGTTGCCTTGACCCGGATTGTTCACCAGTCCTGGCGGAGTTACCGGAGGCCCAACGGGGGGATCCACCGGAGGTCCAACGGGGGGATCTACCGGAGGATTCACCGGGGGATTGCCGAGGCCATCAATGGCAAACAGGGTGGTACTGCCGCTGACCTCGTTGCCCACCGCCAGCAGGGGTTGGCCCGTGGGGCTGTCCTTCGCTGCGATGAAGGTGACGCCTTCGGGGCCGAGGTCGCCAGCGGTGCCCGCCAGGGGATCACCCACGAAAATGCGGTTGTTGGCGTAGTCCACAAAGAAGGGGTTGGTGGGGTCGGTGATGTCGTAGGTCATGATGCCGCCAATCCGCTCTAGGCCAATGAAGGCGTAGGTGCGACCCTTAATTTCGCCGATGGCGACGCCTTCGGGTTCTGGCCCTTTGTTGTCGCTGCGGTTGTCGAAGGAGTCGTTCTCGGCGTTGTCGAAGTTGAAGAAGTCGGGGAAGCGCTGGGCAATGATTTCCTCGAACTGCGAGCCGCTATCGAACACCAGGTTGCCCTCGGTGTCCCAAATGCTGAAGGAGCGGCCACCAAAGGCATAGAGGGATTCGTAAAGCCCGTCGCCGTTGGCATCGCCCAGGGTTTTGGTCACCGTTAGCCGTCCGAGGGCCGCGTTGGCCTGGATTTCGGCGGCATTGGGGAAAGCCACCGGGTCGAGGGTCAGACTCCGAACCCGCGCTTCTTCGGCGAAGGTCTCGTAGTCGCGGGCATCGCCTTCGTTGGCGGTGACGATATAGGTCTTCCCGGCCACTTCATAGAGGGCAATGGCGTCGGGTTGGTACATGCCAAACAGATTGGCGTAGGTGGCAATGTTGATGCCGCCATCCCGGTCGCTAGCATCCAGACCCGACAGCGCGTGGGACTTGTAGCCCAGGGGCAGGATGTCTACAAAGGTGCCCGAAGCCAGGTTCAACACCCCAATGGCGTTGTTCTCTTGCAGGGCAACGTAGGCGGTTTGGGATTTCTTATCAACGGCGATATATTCCGGCTCCAGATCCTGGGCCACCGTTGCCCCAGGGCCAAAGATCCGCACGCCCTCGGCCATCAGGCTATCTTTTTGGTCGTTGAAGGCTGTGAAGCCAGCGGTGGTCACGTTGGCCTGGGTGAGGTTGGCCACCCCGCCAGAGATATCAATGATGCTGACCGAGCCTTCGGGATCGACGCTGTAGTCGTCGTTGGGTTCGCCTTCGTTGGCCACCAGCACCTTACGGCCATCGGGGGTGAAGGTGAGCATATCCGGCAGAGCGCCCACGGTGACGGAGTTGAGGAAATTGCCGTTGGTGTCGAAAAACACCACCTGGCCCGGATCCGTCTTTACCGCACTTTCAATGGCGACGGCCACAATGCCGTTGGCGACGGCCACGCTGTTGGCGGCGGCACCGTAGGCCGAAGGGTCGATGTCGAACAGTTTAGTGGGGCGGCTGGGGTTGCTGATGTCCAGCACCTCCACCGAGGGGGTGTTGGCATTGACCACAAACAGCCGCTGGGTGGCCGGGTCGTAGGCCACAATTTCGGCGGCACTGGCGTCATAGATGCCCGTTTTGTAAGTGCCCAGGGGCGATAGGGCTCCGGGTTCCTGGGCTGGATCGATCACGCCATCGGCCCGGAAGGCCAGGTTTTGAATGCGGCTATCGAGGTCGCGCCCGGTTTCCGCCGCCGCGTAGGGGGAGGTGGCCCCAAAGTTGTCTGCCAGATATTCCGCCAGGGCATCCTGCTCCGAGAAATCGGCGGCGAAGATAGCGGCTCCGGTGCGGGGGGCGGCGGCATCCACCAGATCCACGCGATTCGCCGCAGGCCCAGTGGGGAAGGGGTAGCCATCGCCGCCGTTGGCCAAGAAGCTGAGGGTGACCATGCGGAAGGTGCGGCTGGGGTCGCCTACGATCTCGCCATCGCGCACAATCACATCTAGGTCAGTGCCATCGGGAGCCTCCAGCGCCAGGGATTTTACCCGGTTGCCAGCGGGTAGGGTGGTATCAAAGCTGAAGGCAAAGCCGCCAATTTGGGGGAAGGCCCCAGGGGTGCCACCACCATCGGCGCGAAGGCCCGAAATGCCGTGCTCCACAATGGCCAGCAGCTCGGCGGCGGTGACGGTCACCAGGGACAGCTCATTGTTGAACCGCAGGGCGTTGGCAATGTCGGTTTCGGAGATGCCCCCAGCGGGCTTCACGCCAGGAATTTCTTCGTTGGGCAGCAGTTCCGGGGCACCTGTACCGCCCGTGGGCACCAGGATGCGGCCAATGTCATCGCGAATGCCGCCGCCATTTTTGAGGGAGATCACCACCGTGGGGTCTACGGTCTTAGCCACCACTAGGTTGGCATCCGCCGTCAGGTTGCCCAAGTTGGTTTCCTGGGTGCGAACAAACTCGCGCCGCCCCTCCAAATACACCGAACTGGCCCCAAAAACGTTGCTCTCGGTGGCCACAATCACATCCTGCAGGGCATCGGTAATGGCCACAATGGCGGGGTCAGCCAGTCCGGCACCGCCCACGGCGGTTACGCCCAGGTCGTCGGTGGCGTAGGCCCCGCTGATGGTGGGATCATAGGTTTCGGGCAGCAGTACGCCGTTGGCGTCAAAGCCAATCACCAAGCGTCCCACATACTTGTAGTTGCCGTCGGTGTTCACCACCGCCACGGGGTTGCCGTCCCGGTCGGTTTGGATAATGGGGTAAATGCCTTGGCTGGTGTCGCCTGCGCGGAGCCGATCATCGGCATCCAACAGGCGGGTATTGGAACCGCCTGCAACAATGATGTCTACCTTCGAGAGGCGCTGGGCCAGGGCTTGCTCGATGGACAACTGCTGCATGTGGGCCAACAGCACCACCTTGTTGATATCGGGATTGGCTGCCAGCAGGGCATCCACATCAGCCTGAATCTGGGCGGCGAGGGCGTCTAGTTGTTCCGGGGTGGGGGTGCCGTCGAAGGGCTGGGGCAGCACCGTCACCCCCCCAGGGCTAGAAATACGGGTGATGGTGGGGGTGGTGGCTCCGACCACGCCAATCTTCTCGCCGTTGACCTCAATCACCGTAGAGGCGGCGATGCTGTTGGGCTGGGGCGCTTGGCCATCGGCCACCACCAGGCTCGCCAGGTTGGTATCGGTACTGAAGTCCAGGTTGCTGCTGAGGTAGGGGAAGGCTGTACCTGCGAACGTGCCACCTCCCGCAATTAAATCCCGCACTAGGGCGGTGCCTTGGTCAAATTCGTGGTTGCCAAAGGCGATAGCCTGGAAGCCCAGGGCATTTTGAATCAAAATATCGCCTCGGCCTGCGCCGCCATAAACTGTGCTGCTGGCGTTGAGGAACACCCCCGGAATGTAGGCATCCCCCGAGGACAAAATTAATGTGTTGGCAAAACCAGGGGTGCCGTCGCTATCAATGTCCTGGGCTTTTAGGGCATTCAAAACCGCCGAAAACCGAGGAGCATCGTCTAGGGCAGGGATCCCCGCCTCTTGGTCGGCGGCATGGAAGAGTTGCAGCGTGAAATCAGCCATAGTTGCGAGCTTAGGGTTACGTCAGGTAGCCATTGCTACCTAGGTATATTCCGCTATCCCGCTGTGCTGGAGGTCATGGGAGCCCTAAGTCAACACTAAGTTTTCATTAACGAAAATTTAAAATTTCCCCAGACTAGCCGACGTCCTCGTCAATGACCGATATTCGCTTAGCCTCCCTTCAGGTCAGATCGCTGGGCCTTGCTGTAGTAGACACGACGATTGGCGGCAATGGTCGCGGGTTCTCGCCAGTCGGGGTCGGCATCGTGGTGGAGATGCAGGTAGACCAACTGGGGAGATCGCAGCAGGTGGCTATGGCTAGTGGCCAAGTAGCGCTCGATTAAATCTTGATCCTCAGCCCCCCAGCCGACATAGGCTTCGTCCCAGCCTTGTATAGCCAGCAGGTGTTGGCGCAGAAAGTAGGGTAGCACGCCAAACTTCTCCCCCTGAATCAGGTGTTTGCGCAGGGCAGAGGGCTGATCTTCGGGGGCAATGGTGGCTGTAGCGAGGGCCTCATCGAGCCGATCCAACTCCACTGTGGTCGTAGCGGCCATCAGGCGATAGCCCGTCACCAACCCCTGGGGCGAGAGGCTGGCCAGGTGCAGGTGATCGGCCAAGGTCTTCCCCAGGGGAATCAAATCCACATCCAGTGGTGTTAGATAGGTACCTTGGGCCTGGTGCAGGCCTAAGTTCAGGGCCTTCGTTTTGTGTAGGGTGCCTGGGTTGGGTAAAAAAAGGTAACGCGCCTGGTGTTGCGCTAGATCCTCCCTGAGGCCTGGGGTGGGGGCATCGTCCGCTTCTACGACGATCCATTCCCAGGGGGGAGTCTGATTAGGATGTTGCAGCCAAAACTGGGCCAAGCACCGTTGCCACCAGGCCCGTTGTACCGCTAGGTGTTCGGAACGGCGGCGGTAGATGGTCACCAACGAAAGGGAAATATCAGCCATGGCCTTGGGAAGGGAGCAAATCGTGACGGAATTGTCTCAGCTATCGTGATGATCTCTCAAAGTTGTGATGCCCCCTAATAACAGAAAAGGAAGGAATCCCGTGAGATCCCTTCCTTTTTTAATCTGTTCTATGATAACCAACCCATTGCGGGTTGATCCTAGACCTTGGCCTAGACTTCCTCTAGACGAGCGTAGAACACGCCTTGCACCTTGATGTCCACGGGTTCGGCGGTACCCATGTCGGTGTCGGAAGGCTGTTCGGCTTCAAAGGTGCCGCCAATTTCGCCGGTGCTGCCGTCGATCTTGGAAATTCGCAGGGACATGTGGCCCACGCCGATGTCAAAGGCTTTGGTGGTTTCCTCGACGTACTCGTCGCCGCTAGCGGGCAAAGCCACAGCGGTATCGTAGCCCGTAGCCAAACCGCGACCCTTGGGATCAAGGAAGTTGGAGGTGCGGTAGGAGGGGACTTTGTAGTCACCTTCAAAGTCGGTGGAGGTGGTGAGGGCACCGAGGCCAGGTTGAGACTGGGCCGTCAGACCCTTGACGGTGAACAGGAAGGGCTCTTGCTGACCACCGGGCAACTGGACGGTAATGGCTTGGAAGTCAATGCCGCCGGTTTCGGAGAACAGCAGGCTACCGTCATTTTGAACGGTGAGGTCGCCGCGCACCTGATCCAGACTGGAGGTGTAGCGGGTCAACACCTTGCCGGGAATATAGGTGGCTTCCTGACGCTTGGAGGTGGGTTCCTCCTTAACAAAGTAGGCGGTGGGCTCAATACACATACCCACGATTTCATACTTTTTGCCCGCTTCTAAAGGAAGGCTACCGCGAGTCATCTCGGAGAGCTGGGGGCACTTGTTGGCCAAGCCAGTGTTTCGGATTTGGTCATAGGTTAGGGGCACACTGCTGGTGGCGGTGGGGGCCTCACTACAGGCCGTTAGCACGCTTAGGCAAATGGCCAAAAACGCAACGATAAGGGCGCGATACCTCATTGTCTACCTCAAATCAGCATGTATTAAAAACTAGGAGCCACTTACTGCCTTAGAGATTGTTGAACAGCTTAATGGCTAACCCCGCGAGCACCGTAGCATAAGCAGGCTGACCGAACGCAGAGAATTTAGCCCCTTAGCAGCGGCCAAAACCCTCTTAAATGCTGCACAATCCCCAGTTGTAGAACCTCAAGTAAGCATTCTACATGGCTTCAGGCTTCTTTCTCAGAATTCTGCCTGCATTCGTGGGCTGGGCTAAGGGGAGGCTGGGAGCCCATTAGGGCGGTAGTTTCTGGGGTGGCCGTTTCTTAAAGCGATGTAAAGATCCGCAACGCCTCGGTGGGACAGGATGCCAAGCATTAAGCTATTTAACAAACGCTAGGCTTTACCCTATGACTGAATCGGTATCCATTGACTCCTCCAAGGCGGCGACCGAAGCTTTACCCCAGGATTTGCAGGAGATTGCCACGGCCATCGATCAGGCGGCCCAAGGGCGGGCTGGGGATAGTTTGGCCCTGCTGACTCTGCTGCGCCTGCTAGAACAACGCCACCGCGAGATCTGCGATACCCTGTTTCGCGATGCCCTGCCTAGCAATCGCCACACGCTTTATACCCTGCTGCGAGACATCGAAGTACAGGGGGGCTGGCCCTACATCCAGCGCATGAAGCTGCGTTCTCTGTTTGCCAACTATCCC
>CAZWNR010000194.1:0-7363 GCA_964635665.1 uncultured bacterium
ATTTTGTCCGTGGCAATCGCCAGATCATCGTTGGCATCCGCACCTGGGCCACCACCTGGGCCAACTGGCCCTGTTCTACCAGTTGCCGCACCCGGTCAATTTCGGCCTGCCCTAGGGCCATGGCCTGTTCGGCCTTTTGGCTTTGCACCCGTGTGGCCACGGAGAGGATCAGGGCGGGGGTGATGGCACTGGCCACCAGGGCCACCATGATGATGGCTACAAGGCACTCAATCAGGGTTAGCCCTTGATTGTTGGCTAGGCCAAGCCCATGGGCCAAGGAGGGCCGTTGCCCTGGACGGGGGGGTAGGGTGGGTTTCATCGGGCAAGATCCTCCTTAGGGCCAGAGGGCCAGGTGTGGGTAGATGCAGGGCGGCTCATGGCCTAGGCTTTATCCTCGACGGGGCAGAGGCTATTGAGGATCAGGTTGCCGTCCTTATCCTTGGCGCAGCGCAGGTTGATGACGTAGGGGTCATCGGCGGGCAGTTCCCGGTAGTACTCGCTGCGGGGGGCACCGATGGTGACAAAGCGGCGGGCAGCAGGGGCTGGCGGCACATAGAGCAAGCCCACATCGTAACCCCAGCGCCGGACAGGGGCATTGTAGTAACCGATGACCTCATCGTCTACAGGGGCAACATCGGCTTCCCAGGCGTCTTGTTCGTAGGGGCCAGTGCCACCCGTAGAGAAATTGAGCTGGATGAACGACCCGGAGATAAACAGGTTTTGGCCACTCCAAGACTCAATGAACCGAGGGTAGTTGTGCAAGCCACCGTAGCTCTGCTTGGCCCGCTTAGGCACAATGCCGCTAACAAAGGTGGCATTCACAAAGGCTTGACCAGAGGGTTTTTGTAGGTTGCGCCGCCGCTCGCCCTCTGCGGTATCAAAGTTTGTCCACTTCGCATCGGTATTGTATTCGCTGTAGAAGGGTGTGGTGCCGTTGATGTAGTAGGTACCATTTCGATCCACGTAGGGCGGGGCAGCGGCAGTGGCCGGAACGGTGTTTGTTTTGGGCGGGGTGGTAGTGGCATCGACCACGGTGGCCGTTTCAATTTGGCTACGCACCAGGTTCGAAGAGGGCGAGGTGGGGCGGTTTTGGTTCATGTAGGAGGAGTCTCCACCACCCTCTGCTGCAGGCCGTACTTTTAGGAATCCGTCTTCTACAGCACCATCTTTAAAGTCTTTAGACAGAATGGTGATGGCATCGGAGAGCAATTCCACCGGACGCCAGTGATCCACCTCTAGGACGGCAAACTTGGTGGTATTGAGATCGGCCTTGGTGCGCTTGGTGTAGAAGTCGTTGCCGAAGGCCACGTCGTTGTTCCACAGGGTTTTGGTAAATTCCTCCAGAATTTTGCTGGTGGTGCCGTCTTCGCTGTGAGGGTTGAAATCTCCTTGAATGTACAGGGAGTTGTCGGTAACTAAGGTCATCCCCACTTTGCGGGCATAGCTAGTGCCGCTAAAGTCGGCAGGATTGCCGCTAAAGGTACGCAGCCGGAAGCCGTGGGGCCGCCGCTCTGGGTCGGCAATGAAGTCTACGGGTTTGATGCTAATGCCCTGGGCGGTGAGGGGTGGGTCGTATACGGTCGTACCACCGTCGCCAATGCCATTGGCCACCCGCATCTGGCAGGCATCCACAGTTTCGATCCGCAGGGCGTAGGTGAGGCCCGTGGTCATGCCCGTGCAGTCGCTAGCCGAGGTGTTCTTGGGGCGCACAATTTCGTCCTCCCGTACCGCATCTTCCCGGAAGGCAAAGATGACGCCCTCGGCCTGTTTCTCGCGGTTGGCGGTGAGCCAGTAGTCGGGTTCGGTGCCCGTTTTCACCTTCTCGGTGGTCAGCAGCTCCACATCCATATCGAGCACGCGCACATTGAGCTGTTCGCGGCCATCAAAGAGACCTTTGTCGAGGAACGGCACCCGCAAAGATTTAAGGACGTTGCTGGAATCGCGGTAGTCGATCTGGAAGGCTTTGTTGAGATTGTCAATATTGCCTGTCGTGAGATTAATGCCGGTGCCAGTCAGGGCCTTCACGGGCAGCGTCCACTTGGTTAGGTCGGTGTCCAGTTTTGGCTCGGCGGCAATCAGCTTCAGGCCATTGCGGGGATCCGGGGTTGCCGAGTCTTGCACCACCTTGAAGGTGGGAGCGGTTGCGCCGTACTTGGAGTAGTTGCTGGTGATGTAGTTGTTGATACGGGTCACGTATTCTGGATCGCCCGGAATGACGGTGGTACCGTCGGGCTTCTTGACCCTGGCACCAGAGACGACATGGGGCTGTTCGTTGTCGGTGCCAGCGTTGCCCAAAATGCCGTGATCGACCAAGGGGAAGAGGTAGAACAGGCTGGGATAACGCACAGGCATGACTTCATCGTTCTTAGTCGAGCAGGCAATCAATGCCCCTAGCAGCACGTTGTCTTTGCCGCCGCCGCCGCCTGCCGCAACCCCAGAGAAAATGTTGGGGTTACAGGCCGCACCGTAGATGTAGGCTCCCTTAGAACCGTTGGTGGTCACAGGGTCAGTTAGGCCCGTGGTGGGGTTCCAGAAAACGCTGTTTCCGGCGGGGGTGACGTTGAGGACTTCCTTGCTTTTCTCATCTCGGAAGCCAAGGTCGCGGTCTCGCAGCAGCGAGTTTACCCGCAGGAGGTCGTAGCGAACGGAGAGCAGATCGGTAATATCGCTGGGTTTTAAGCTAGAAACCAGTTGGTTGAGCAGATAGACCCAGTCGTCAAAGGTGAGGGTGCTGAAAAACTCGTAGGAGTCGCAGGCCGGTTCAAAGTTCACCCCATCATCTGATGCTGCACAAACGGTGGTGCCATCCTTCGGGTTAACCACAGCGGTGCTGGGTTTGGGGTCTACCCAGAGCTTGTTGCGGTTTCCAGAAGGCAGACCGGTTAGGGCGTCCTGAATTTGTTTATCTGCGCCACTGTTGCCGGTGTATTTGTTGTAGTTTTTCTTGTCTGTGGGGTCTTGGCGGGTGACTAGGTAGTTGGTAATGTTGGCCACAATTTGGCTACCGCCCGTGGTCACATTTTGTAGCGACTTGGGAGGCACGTAGTTCTTCAGCTGTTCCTCATATTCCAGCGTAGTCTGATCGATGGTGTAGGCCAACATGCTGAGGGTGCAGGCGGCACTGTGTAGGGTGGCTTTGTCGGCAAAGCTGAGGTCGGTGTAGCGACTGAGGGCGTCGGAGTCGCTGGTGGGGGCGCTGGGGGTGTCAATCTGCATCAGCACCCGCCGCAGGGGCGAAAAGTCTCCCCACATGCTGTGGTAAGGGAAGGGGTGGATAGCGTCGTCTTGGTAGGCCTTAAAGGAAGGCGCACCGCCGCCGGGGTCTCCGGCAAAGTTGGCCAGGTTGCGGAGGGCAATGCCCAGGGGCCGATCACTGCGTAGTTGGGTGCCAAATTTACCTTCGGTGTTGAAAGCGGTGGGATAGCTAAATTCCCAGCCGTTGGTGCCTAGGCCGTTGAGGAAGTCTACCCGGATTGACTTGGTTGTGTTGTTGTAGCGGGCAAAGGTGCGGCTGTTCACAATACTTTGCTTGGTGCCGGGGTGGGCCGTCGTTGCTACACAGGCGGCGGGAAATTCGCCGGTGGTGGTGGTGGTGTTGATCGGGTCGCCCCCTTGGTAGTGGTACACCACCATGCCCTGCACGGCGGCTAGGTTATCTTGCAGCGATCGGCGTTGCAGATACTCATGGTTGCCGCCAAAGCGGGCCGCTGCCCCAGGGTTGCCCTTGGAGGGGTAGAGAGCGTTTTTACCCTCGGTGCCCGTAACGTCGGGGTAAGGAGGGTTGGGGGTAGCGGTGGATAGGGGATCTTTGTTCCAGGTGTCGTTGTTGCCCAGTTCTAGGCGCTGGCCCACAATAATCCGCAGGCCGCTCTTAATGGCTTGGCGTTCCCAATAGCCATCGAGGCCCAGTTCTTTGTCGGTAATGCCGCCAAGGCCAACCACGGAGTCGCCAATGGTGCGCCCAGATACAGCGGCTACGTCATACTCTGGGGTGCGGCTGTCGTAGCGAGGTTTTGGCCCCCAGCGATCATCGGCGCGGTAGAAGTCGTCCACAAAGGGGCGGGTGGCCACGTCGTTGATAATGCGGGCACCGCCGCTTTCTACGCCAAATTTGTTGGCGGCGGTATCCCATTCAGGCCGGCGCTTCCAGCGTTTTACGGCGGGGGAGTTCATGTGCTGAATGCGATCCTGGGTAAACAGGGCCATGGCATTCACAGAAATATCCGATGGCTTGCCGCCATCCACCGAGTGGTTGGCGTTGGTAATCGTGAGGTTGGTGACGGGCTGCTTGTTGGCTCCGTCGTAAACGTGGATTGTGGGGGCTTGGTTGGCGGGGTAGTTATCGGTACGGGTGGCTCCCTTCACGGCTTGGCCCTGGAAATCCTCCTCTTCATCTTCAAAGGTGCTGAGACTGATTTCCGAAGACTCCTGGCTATACACACAGGAGTTGTGGGAACTCACCATGTGCAGTTGCACGGTGTCTCGGTTGATGATCAGGTTGCCATCGGTGTGCATGGCCCCGTTCCAGTTGAAGGCGGCACCGGGGAAAATTTCTAGGTCGTAGCGGAACCAGGCCCCCCACTTACTGGCGCGGGATGCCTGCCGAGATTGCTGAAATTCTAGGGTTTCAAAGGTTTGGCCGGGGCCACCGTCGGCATTGGCCACAAAGGCGTTGACCTGGAAGTTCTTTTGTAGATCGGAGGCGTTGCCCTGGGTGACGACCTGCCAGCCGCCCTCAGACACAGCCCCCTTACAGAGGGGAGAGGCTTCGGTGGTAGCCAGGGGCGCGGTGCGGGTAATCAAGGAATCGGCCTTGGTCTGGTCGGCGGGGGCTTCTAGGGTGAGGGCAGCACTCACGTAGGGCCGTTTCAGTTGGCCAGCGGGGGGCGCTGCTTTCTCGGTGGCTTCCACGGCATCGTCTACCAGGATGGAATAGACAATGGTTTGGCCGTTGGAGGGGAAGCTCCAGGCGTTGTCGAGAATGCCGTCGTTGTTGATGTCGAGGCGGGTTTCGTCGGTGAGGGTGTAGGGATCAACGCCGGAGGCCATGCCCCGCTTGGTTTCTTTGTCGCCCCCTACCAGCAGGGGAACCCGACCGGTATAGCCCGCAAATTCTTTGCCCGTCTCTAGGCGAGTGGACATCAGGTCGTAGAGGATGTCGCTGGCGGGGACGCCGCTGGGGAAGCGGGGGTCGTTGCGGAACAGGAATTCAATCTTGGCCTTAGCCCGATCAATGGCGGGGGTGGCGGCGTTGGCAATGACCTGCTGCTCGCGCTGCACAATGGCTTGCTCGCTGCGGGTGAAGGTGCGATAGGTGAGGGCGGTGGCGGTAAGCACCACCATCAGGGCTAGCAGGACGGTGGTGGGCAGCACAAACCCAGCCTGGGCCATGCGCTTGGGCCGATTACTCAGCAACACCAACCGCAGCAAATCGCTAACCAATCGTTTGAAGACGGTTTTCGGGAACCGCCAAATTTTCTGAAGTTGGTGAAGATGCATGTTTCTAAAGACCGATTCGCCAAACAACAAAACCAGATACTCGGCTGGAGGTTGAGCCTCTACAGAGAACCTATCGAACCCTAAGCCATCCGCCCAACTCCATGGCCCGCACCCTTGAACCATGGCCTAGTCGGCCACAACGACGGCTTAACCTTGTTTAACCTGTGCTTCGGACTGGCGTATGCTCCAGAGGCTATGCAGCCCCTCTTGTAATCTCCCGTTTCCAGTGGCCTCATTCCAGATTCTCTGTTTGGAAAACCCCATTGAGGATCATCCAAGCGAGAAAAACGGCCTAGAGGTTTACCGCTTTAGGGGAATTACCTAGGAATGGCCAAGGCCTATTCCCAAAATACCCAGACATTGTAGCTGAGCGATCACAGGTTGTGCTTGTTCACCCTGCCTCCAAGTTTTTATGGGCCGAAAACGCCATCTTGGAAGGTATTGCATTGACCTCAGACCCAGATGTTACAGGTTTTTAAGCAGTAGTGCTTTATACCTCTAAGATCCTCAGCCTTTGCCAAGACTACGACAAAACAACGTTGTTCACTCATACTCCTAAGTTCTATCTTAGTGAGAACTTTATCGACTGGGTTGCGTATTTGTTCGAGACTTCATGAACCTTTTGTAGCGAATTTAACCGAGATGACAAGGCTTCTATGAAGCCTCTCAGCCCTCTCTAAATGCGTTCCGGCTTTCTTCCTTCGCCTTGGCGTTATATGCCCTACATTCTAGGAGTCTGGGGTGCCATTGGGTTCTGGGGTTGGAGGGGGATCCCCTGGCGGTACAACGGGAATATCGATGGACTCTTCTGGGGGGGTGGGTTCGGGCATGGGTCGAGTGAACCACCAACTGGCGACGGCGGTGAGCAAAATCGCCCCCGACAGCAACAGCACCCAGAGGGGAATGGCCTTGGGCTTGGTGGGTAGGGGGGCACTGACCTCCTCCTCTTGGGTTTCGCCGTAGAGGGTGCCCCCAGCAGGTCTACGGGGGGCTTCGGTGGGTAATGGGGTATCGACAGGGGCCTCGGCGGGGGCGGCAATGCGGTGCTGGATGAGGACGACCGCTGTATTATCGTGGCCATTCTTTTGGTTGGCTAACTCAATCCAGGAGGCCACCGCCGACTCTAGGGTAACGATGTCTTTGACAATCAGGCCAATGTAGTTGGCCCAGGCTTCCTCAATGCGGTAGTGGTCGCTGAGGCCATCGGAGCACAGCAGCAAAACGCCCGTTTCATCGAGCACAAGGCGCTGGATATGGGGGTTGAAGTAGTCGCCGCTGCGGGTGCCTAGCGCCTGGGTTAAGGCTCCGGAATCGCTGCGTTCTAGGGCGAGGGAGAGGGTTTGTCGCCCTGCGGTTACCTCCCGTCCGGCAATGTCGTCATCTACGGTGAGTAGGTGGCAATAGTCGGGGGTGATCCAGTAGGCGCGGCTGTCGCCAATGTGGGCTAGGTAGACCTCCGTCATCGGTTGGGATCCGGCTTCGGTGGTCACCCGTTGGGGCACCAGCACCGCCATCACCAGGGTGGTGCCCATGCGTTGCCGTCCCACCCGGCTTTGGTTGTCGTTTTGAAAGCAGATCAAATCGTTGACGATGCGCAACACCGCCTCGATTTGCTGAATCACCACCTGGGGCGGCAGCGCTTGGTTTTCCTTCTCCATTTCCGCCAGCAGGGTTTGCAGTTGCAGCTTGAGGGACTGAATCGCTAGTTGACTGGCCACCTCGCCGCCATCGTGGCCGCCTACGCCATCGCAAACGATGCCCACCTGCAAACCCTCCTGGGCATCGAGGGTGACTCCATCGGGCCAGCAGGCATCTTCGTTGCGGGGCTGGGTGGGGCCGATGGCGGTGGCACCGCTTAGGACAA
>CAZWNR010000195.1:0-7275 GCA_964635665.1 uncultured bacterium
CCGTCAGATGGCCGTTCGCCAAGCCCTGGCTCGGCTGGATGCCGTTCATCTCGGCCCCCAGCCCATCGCCCGCCTCTCTGGCGGTGAAATGAAACGTGCCCTGCTGGCCTACTGCCTGGTGCGCCCCCGCCGCCTTTTGATTCTCGACGAAGCCCCCGCTGGCCTTGATGTCCGCAGCGAATCCGAATTTTATCGCCTGCTCTACCAGCTTAAACAGGAACAAGGCTGGGCAATTTTGCAAATTTCCCACGACCTCGATATGGTGCGAAAACACTGTGATCGCGTCCTTTGCCTCAACCGATCCATTCGCTGCCAAGGCACCCCCAACGATGCCCTATCGCCGGATAACCTAGCCGCTGTCTATGGGGCAGAATTTGTCCGATATCGCCATCGGCATTAAATTACCCTCCACCCCCATGCCCTTCCTCACCAACACCCTCGAACTCTTCCAACTTCCCTTCATGCAGCGGGCGCTGATGGGCGGCATTCTCACCGGGCTAATGGGGGGACTGATGGGCAGTTTCACTGTTCTGCGGCAGCTCTCGTTTTTCAGCGATGCCCTGGGACATTCGGCCTTATTAGGTATTAGCCTAGGGCTGTTGTTAGGGCTGAGTCCTGGATCGTTGCTGTTGCCCTTTGCGGTGTTGTTTGCCCTGGGGATGGCCTATTTGCTAGAGCGCACTCGGCTGTGGACGGATGCCTTGTTGAATATTGTCTACTCGTCGTCCCTGGCAATTGGGGTGATTTTGCTGACCTTTGTGGGGCAGTACCGAGGCGGCATCAACAGCATTTTGTTTGGCGATATTTTGGCGGTGCGGCCAAGCAATTTGGTCATGGCTTTGGTGCTGCTGTTGATATGTGTGGCGTTTGTGGGGCTAACCCTGCGATCCCAGATTCTCCTAACCCTGCACGAGCCGTTGGCCATTGCCCGGGGGCTTTCGGCCTCGGCCCACCGCACGGCATTTATTGTGCTGTTGGCCCTAGTGGTGGGCACCTCCATTCAGGCCATTGGCGTACTGCTGATTAGTGCCTTTGTGGTTATCCCCGCCTGTGCGGCCCGTCTGCTCAGTCGCACCTTTACGGGCTATGTCATTTTGTCGGCCCTTTTGGGGGCACTGGGGGCCGTGTTGGGAATGGTGCTGTCTGCTGTGTTTAATTTGCCCTCCGGGCCTGCCATTGTAACGATGCAACTCGCCATTTTTCTGCTGGCGATTGTCATTCCTCGAAATATATCGGCAGTCTAAAAGGAACAGGCTTGGCAACGTAATCTTGACTTTAAGCTATCAGATAACCTACACCAGAATCCAACAAAAAGTATGCCTAATATAGCGCCTCAGCCTTCTCAGTTAGTCATTCCCAAGCGAGGTATGCCTGTCACTATTATTACGGGCTTTTTGGGGAGTGGAAAAACAACGCTTCTGAATCATATTTTGACCAACAACCAAAACCTCAAGGTGGCTGTTTTGGTCAATGAATTTGGCGATATTGACATTGATAGTCAGCTTCTTGTCTCCGTCGATCAAGACATGGTACAACTCAGCAATGGCTGTATTTGTTGCACCATCAATGATGGCTTGGTGGAAGCGGTTTACAATGTGTTAGAACGAGCCGACAATATCGATTATCTAGTTATTGAGACTACGGGCGTAGCCGATCCACTGCCCATTTTGCTGACCTTTTTGGGCACAGAACTGCGGGATCTCACCCGGCTAGATTCGGTCATTACCCTAGTAGATGCCTCAGCCTTTGCCCCTGATTTGTTCGATAGCGAAGCCGCGTTCAAGCAGATTACCTATGGCGACATCATTTTGCTGAATAAAACTGATTTGGTAGCCGAGGCCACGGTGGAGAAGCTAGAGGCCCAAATCCACGGTCTGAAGGAGGGAGCCCGCATTATTCGCAGCCAGAAGGCTGCTGTGCCCCTGCCGCTGATTTTGGATGTGGGCTTTAATGACCCGATGGCCTACGACGCCATGATTCCCCTGGCATCGGCGGGGGATCGCCAAGGTCACAGCCCAGGGCATAACCACGGCCACGATCATAGCCATGATCACAGCCATGACCACAGCCATGATCATCACAGCCACCATCATCCGAGTGACCCCGACCACCATCACAGCCGTGGTGATCACAGCCATGATCACCACGGCCATGCTCATCACTCCCACCATCTCGAAAACGATGGCTTTGTGTCGGTGTCGTACCGCAGTGATCGCCCCTTTGCCCTGCGCCAGTTTGAGCAATTCCTCGAAAGCCTGCCCAGCGATATCTTTCGCGCCAAGGGCTTGCTGTGGTTCAAGGAAAGCCCCAACAAGCATATCTTTCAGCTCAGCGGCAAACGCTGCACCCTGGATGTCGAACCCTGGAATAGCGCGGTTCCCGGCAACCAGATTGTCTTCATTGGCCGCCATTTAGACGCGGACGACCTGCGCCAGCAGTTAGCCGCCTGTCAGGCAGAGCCCGTGAGGGGCTGATTGTTTCCACACCGTGACCAACGTAGTTAGGATACTGACACCATGACCGCACAACTTCCCTCCCGTCATCTTTCTGCCGATCAGGCCATCGCCGCCCTGCCCACCGAGGCCAAGGCGCGGGTTTCCGATGCCGAAATGCAGCAAGCCGTTCGTACCCTGTTGATTGGCCTGGGCGAAGATCCCGACCGTGAGGGGCTAATCGATACCCCGAAGCGCGTGGTGAAGGCCCTGAAGTTTCTCACCTCTGGCTATCATCAATCCCTAGATGAGTTGCTGAATGGGGCCATTTTCCACGAAAACACCAACGAAATGGTGCTGGTGCGCGACATTGACCTATTTAGCTCCTGCGAGCACCACATTTTGCCCATCCTGGGCCGCGCCCACATCGCTTATATTCCCAACGGCAAGGTTATTGGTCTTTCCAAAGTAGCCCGCATTTGCGAAATGTATGCCCGTCGTTTGCAAGTGCAGGAACGCCTTACCGCCCAGATCGCCGATGCCCTCCAGGGGCTCTTGCAACCCCAGGGGGTTGCGGTCGTGGTGGAAGCGACCCATATGTGTATGGTGATGCGTGGCGTGCAAAAGCCCGGATCCTGGACTGTGACGAGCGCCATGCAAGGGGTCTTTGTCGAGGATGCCCGTACCCGCCAGGAGTTTATGAGCTTGATTCGGCACAGTCCCGCGTTTCACTAATCCTAAGGCCAGGGAGCGGGGTGGTAGCGCTAGCGGCCTCTCAACGGGTGAGGGTGGTACCCTGTGGACAGCACTTCAAGGATACCTATGACCCAGTTTCCAACCACCATCGTGGCGGAAATTCAGAGCTATCGCCAAGCCCTCGCCACCCTGCTGACCTACGGCGATAGTTTGCAAGACAGGGTGGGGCAGTCCTTTACGAATCTGCTGGAAATGATAGCCAGCCAGTCTACGACGGAAAGCCTGCGGGCCTATAGCCAATGGTTTATGGCCTTGGCGTCAGCCCAGGAAACCTGGTCAAGCTATCTGCAACGACGCATTGTCTATGCCGATAATCCCTTCACCCAGCAGGTGCAGCACCAGGGCTTGACGGGCATTCCCGCCGCCCTCGCCCAGGCCGCCCGTCACGACTTGGCCCTACTGCAAAGACTGAATGCTTTAACCAGCCAGCAGGTGGCCGCCTGGGTGCAGGTGGTGGGTGGCCTAGAGGTTCCCCCGGTGGCGTGGGACATGGTGCCCGATCCCCTACCCTTCGCCTTTGATCCGAGCCAGCCCTGGCCGGATCAGGTGGAGGCCCTGGCTGCCCATTACCAACGGCAGGGGGTGGGTTCCCTAGCCCAGTACCAGGTATTTACTTGGCAGGGGGATGACCTCCAGGGCGTCTCCCACCCCGACCCCGTGCGCCTCGACACCCTCACCGCCTACGACTATCCCCGCCAGCAGTTGCTCCAGAACACCCTGGCCCTGCTGCGGGGCTATCCTGCCCTGAATGTGTTGCTCTACGGTAGTCGGGGGTCGGGGAAATCCTCCTTGGTGAAGGCCCTGGTCAACGAGTATGGCCCCCATGGTCTGCGGCTGGTGGAGGTACCCAAACCCGCCCTGCAAGCCCTGCCCCACATTGTGGATCGGCTGCGCACCGCTCCCCAGAAATTCATTATTTTTGTCGATGATCTGTCCTTCGAGGAGGACGATGACGCCTTTAAATCCCTAAAAGTGGTGCTGGAGGGCAGCGTTACGGCTCGGCCCCAAAATGTGGTCGTCTATGCCACCTCCAACCGCCGCCACCTGGTGCGGGAATACTTCAGCGACCGCCCCCGCCCCAGTGACCAGGACGAGGTGCAGTCTTGGGATACGGTGCAGGAAAAGCTGTCCTTTAGTGATCGCTTTGGGCTCACCCTCACCTTTGAACCCGCCGACCAGCCCACCTACCTGGCCATTGTTCACCACCTCGCCAAGCAGGCTCAGCTTGCCATCGAGTCAGACGACCTTACGGCTAAGGCACTTCAGTGGGCCACCCGCCACAACGGACGATCCGGACGCACCGCCCGCCAGTTCATCGATTGGCTTACCGCCGAACTGGCCTCCGACGAAGACGTTTAAAGAGCCGAAGCCTGTCCTATGTCATCCCTATGAAGTCAGCCTCAGCCGCCAAGAATCCCGTGGATTTACACCGAATCTAGCGACCAGTCACATCTGAGGCAGCCCTTGTCAAACGCCCTCTAAGTGGATTAGACCCTTAGGGTGCATTGATCCCATCTGCTGATTGCCTAAACAATGCGATCAGCCGCAATGCACCACCGGGGAATTGCAGGTAGGCAATCCGTCCTGAAACTCATCTGTGGCTTCGTGAAACATCACGAAATAGTGAAAGATTCTGAAAGTTGGAGTACACTTCAGCAAATTACGACCTAGCTCAAGGCTGAGGTGAACCCTTGAGGCCGATAGGGTCTCGTCGCCCAGGAGGTTCCTGCCCCTGCATCCCTCGTTCACCGGGCCTGGGTTTCCAGGTCGCTAGCCTGATTTCGATTGCCTATTTGCTGAGTTGGGATGCTATCCCTAGGACAACGCCCATGAGCCCAGACACTCCCCTAAACACGGTCACCCTACTTCCCGACGAAACGGCACCCCAGCCATCCCTGGAAGATGCGGCTGCGACCACGGTGATGAATCCGGCTGGGATGGTGAGCACCTATGCCGATACCCTAATGGGCAGCCTCTTTGGCGATCTTGAACGGCTGCTGGACGGAGACGAAACCGCCCTAGCCGCCGTGGAGGAGGAACTAAAAGCTCCCCCTAGCCCCGACGAAGCCGCCCTCCAGCCCTTGCCAACCCCGGCAGCCGCCCCCGATCCTAGTCAGGATGGTGCCTTGGCGGCCCCTGTGACGGCCCTTGTGCCCGCTGTCGAGCCTCCTACCACGCCCGATGCGCCCACCAAAACCCGCCTGGGGCTGTGGCTAGATCGCCTGTTGTTGGCCTGTACAGCCTGCTCCCTGGCGGGGGTTGTGGCGCTATTGTGGTTTGGCCAGCGGCCTGAGAGCACCCCACCCAGCGACTCAGCCGCAGACAGCGCGGCCTTGGCGGGGCAAAGCGATACGGAATTTTTGGCCTACCTCCAGCGTTCCCTGGATGCCATCGAACAGCAGGTGGCCCAAGCCCAAACGGAAGTGCCCCAGGCCCAAGCGCTTTTACCCAATGGAGCCCTCCTGCCTCCCGGTGGCTTGCCGTCGCCCTCCCAGGGATCTAACCTGGGCTTGCCGGGACGCATCAACGTGATTGAGCGGGTCTACATTCCCTACCAGGCCACCCCCCCCGCCCTACCGACTACCCCGCCTTCCCTGGGCAACCCTCCCACGACGGGTGCCCTACCGGCCATGCCTGTTGCCCCTGCCCCTGGCGGCAGGGCCGCAACTCCCTCCCAGCCCGCTGCCCCCGTGGTCAACCATGTATTGGTGGGGGTGTTGGAGTTGGGGGATCGCTCCGCCGCCCTGTTTGAAATTAACGGCGTCTCCCAGCGGGTCTACATTGGTGAGCGCATTGGCAATGCAGGCTGGAGCTTGGTCTCGGTTTCCAACCAAGAGGCGGTGGTTCGTCGTAATGGGGAAGTGCGTTCTATCTATATTGGCCAACAGTTTTAGGAAGGGATTCTCCTAAAGCCGCACAGCCTTAGGAAGTAGAATCAATTTCGGCCAAGGCCCTTGTGGGGCAAGCTTTTTCACGACTGAACCGAGTCCTCAACTAGGGGCTGCAACCCTTGATCTCTGAGCCATCAGGGCCTATTTGATCACAGGCCCTAGGGATGGATGCTCCTAACTTCGCGTTGATGACCCCGGTTTAGCTGAGCGGGAACCTGGGCGAGAAAACCTCGCCCCTACGCACGGTTAGGCGGGTGAGGCATCGGGGGATGGAATTTGGATTTGGGATTAGTCTGGCAGGATGAAGGGAGCCAGCCCCGCTTCTTCGGCACTGAGGGGAGAACGGTTGAGGTTGCGCACCCGCAGGTCTCGGTAAAACACCTGCTGAGATAGCTCCACCTTCGACTGGGCCGACAGAAACAGCAGGCCCCAAAAAACGCCAACCCGTTCGTGGGTGACGGCTTCGGCTTCGGTGGCAAAGTGGTGGTCGGTTTTCAACTCCGCTGGTTGAAAGTCTGGCCAGGCCTGGATCAACTGTTCAAAATCTAGCCAGCAGGGATGGTCGTCCTCTAGGGTGTCCCAGTAGGCATCGAGGAATTGCTCTAGGGCGGCGGCAATTTCCGAGAGGTTTTCCTGGTGGGCCAATTGGGCAATGGCGCGGACGGCTTGGCGTTTGGCCTGGGGCTTGGCGCGGCGGACCCGATTGCGGGGCTGGTGTTCGGCCATCACCTCGGCCATGGCTTCGAGCTGTTGGATCAGTTCGTTGAGGGTCACTCGCCGCCGTTTGGGGGGCACCGCCACCGCCCGTCGATGCAGGTGGCGCTCTAGGTTGCGGGGCAGGGGTACGGTGGCGAGATCTTCCTCTGGCCAGAACCCATCCTCCTCGACCTCTTCAGCCTCCTCGGCTTCGCTACGCACCATAGAATCGGCCTTCAGCAGCACCAGCATGGAGGCATAGAGAAAGGCTTGGCCCGATTCGGAGAGGTTGGCTTCGTAGGGGGTGCGGCCCTGCTGGGCCAGGGATTCGGCCTGGTCGTGCAGGCTGGTGAGGAAGCGATCCATGACGTCAATCACCTTCACATCCCAGGGGTCGATTTCGCCCCGTTCGGCTAGGTCGATGAGGAAGGCAATAGCGGTTTGGCATTGATGGTGCCGCCCTTCTGACCCTCACCGCTGGCAGCCGCGCTACCGCTGGC
>CAZWNR010000196.1:0-6319 GCA_964635665.1 uncultured bacterium
ATCGGACTCTTTAATGGTTTCGATGAGAACTTTGTTCATGGCGAGATGAGGGAACCTAGGAAGGGGAGAAGACGAGAAAAAAGCGATGCCTTAAACCATGGCAAGTCACTCCTTTAAGGTGCCCAAGTTCGTCATAAAACGTAACCGTACATCTACCTTTTGAGAGATGCACGGCATTACGAATTGTAATTGTAGGTATTAGTCTAGACCCAGTTCTCGCTTGAGCAGGTTGATGGACTTTTCGCCGATGTAGTTGTCGCAGACGATCAGGTGGGGCGGGCGAATCAGGTCTTCGCGGGCCTCGGTGATGGTTTTTTTGACGGCGGGCAAACTAGCTTCGTCAAACACCACAATGGTTTGGGCACTGCGCACCACGGCACCGAGCTTGTAGCTGTCTTCGGTTTGGGCGGTCATCACCAGGATGTCGTCGCCGCGCAGACTGTAGCTGATCACCTCGGCGGCGCGCAAAATGCCCGTACTGAGGCTGACCATGCCCAGGCAGGTGCCTTTGGGTAAGTCCTTCAGCAGGCTGAGTTCCTTTTTGTAGTCGTAAATATCCACGGCGATGACGCGCACGGATTTGGGGGCGGCGATGGCCTCGGCTTCGTTGATGAAGTAGCGGCTGGTGACCACCGTGCCAGATCGAGCCTGGGCCAAAACCCCCTCCAGTTCCTCTAGGGGCACCAGTTGTAGGGGAATTTTGAGGGCGGCCTCTAGCTCCCGCGCAATTAGTTGGCCTGCGCCAATATCTTGGTGGGGCACCGTCACCAACACTCGCGCACTGCACCGCAGCCGCCAGTCAATTTCCGCCAAAAATAGTTCCCGCGCCTGGTTGAGGGAACAGCCCTGGCGCAGCAGTTCATCCAAGCCCGATTCCACCACATCCCGCGCCTGGGGAAACTCATCCCACAGGGCCGACTGGGGTCGCGCACTTTCCCCCACCCCCTGCTCTCGCACGTAAATGCCCGACCCCGGCATGGCCTCTACCACCCCGGCGTCTTCGAGCTGGCGATAGACTTTGCTGATGGTGTTGCGGTGGAGGCCCGTGTGCATGGCCAGTTGGCGGGTGCTGGGCAGCCGATACCCCGGCGGATACTGGCGGGAGGCAATGGCAAACCAAATTTGGTCGTAAAGCTGGGTCGAAGCGGGAATGTCGCTATCGGGCTGAATATGAAACTGCACCACCGCACTTACCTCCCTTAAATTGCTGCTGTGTGATTTCTTGGCTATTCCGTTGATCCACAGGCAGTACTGCTAATTTAGGACGAAATTTTCAAAACTCGCCGCCTTCTCGGCTGTGCCGTGGGGCAACGCAATAATTTTTGACATTTGCCCTAGCCCCAGCGCTAAGGTAGGGAGTGTTCCTCACCCCGCAAACCCACCATGCCTTCCCTTGTGCGTAGCGCCACCGTTTCGATTAACAGCGGCAATTTGCAAATTCCGGCCTACCTCGCTGAGCCTTCCCGTGAGGGAATGTTTAGCGGCGTTGTGGTTATTCAAGAAGTGTTTGGGGTTAATAGCCACATTCGTGAAGTCACCGAACGCCTAGCCGCAGCGGGCTATGTGGCCATTGCGCCCCATATTTACCACCGCCAAGCCCCCAATTTTGAGGTGGGCTATACCGAAGCAGCCCTGGCCCAAGGCCGCGAATATAAAATGGGCACCCATGCCGAGGAATTGCTCAGCGATGTGCAGGGGGCGATTGATTTTCTGCTCTCGAAGGAGAACGTGCGCCCGGTGGGGGTGGGCTGCATTGGCTTTTGCTTTGGCGGGCATGTGGCCTATCTGGCGGCAACGCTGTCTCAGGTGAAGGCGACGGCTGCGTTTTATGGGGCGGGCATTGTAACGAGCACCCCCGGCGGCGGTGCCCCCACCCTCAGCCGCACGGGGGATATTGGCGGCACGGTCTATGGGTTCTTTGGCGAAAAAGATCCGCTGATTTCTCTCGATGAGGTGGATGCCATCGAAGCAACCCTCACCCAGTGCGAAATTCCCCACAAGATTTTTCGCTATGCCGATGCCGCCCACGGCTTTTTCTGCGACCAACGCGAGAGCTACAATGCCGATGCCGCCAAGGATGCCTGGGAACACACCCTAGACCTGTTTAAGGCCACCCTGGGCTAGGGCTGGCGAAACTCTACTAAAGACGATGCGGCTGGGGGTGCAATGGATAATGCGACCCAGCCGTTTTTTGTGGGCGGCTTTGGCTGAGATGGGCAAGGCAGTATTTTGCAGCGAAGATATTTTAGTTCTAATGAACTATTTCTAACGCGATCATCCCGAATCTTATGGAAAAATTCATCTATTTTTTGCTGATTTCAGATGTTAGTTTCTGTAAGTGTATGGGAAGTCTGAAAAAGATAATGCAAGCACAAGCTATCAAGCTTTAGGTAAGTTTGGTTCGATAAGTTAGATCACGCCGTACTTGCTTTGTCTTGCTGCCCCAAGGTATATAGATAAGCTAATCATGGACTCAGATCAAGCCCTCAAAAAATTGATTCAGGTCTGTCAAGACCTTCCCACAGATGCAAAAGAAAGAATGGTTGAAGCTAGGTTCTCAGAAGTTTTTCTCAATGCCCTTGGATTCTCTAATTCAGAGATGATTCCCGGCTTTAATATAGCCCCCCTAATTGTTGATCATGCAGCCCGCAAGAATGCTGATAACGATATTTTTCTGCAAACAAAAACCAATCCATATCTTTATATGGAAGTGAAAGGCAAAAATTTTAATCTTTCTAACGAAAATTGTGCAACCTTCCAGAGTGGAGCGAAGCAACTGAAGGGCTATCTTCGACATCCTCAATCTAAATCTGTTCAATGGGGAATTTTGACAAATTCTCGCCATGTCAAACTTTATAGAAAACATGGAAAAATAATCCATCCAGTTACGCCATGCTTATCTCTAGAAGATGATTTTGAAGGTGTTGTAAAGAGAATAAAAAGAGAAATAGATGCTCCACCAAAAGCATTAATCATAACAGTCTATAACAATAAAGGTGGTGTTGGAAAAACAACTACTATTTTAAATATAGCGGCCACTCTAACATTGTGGAAAAAACGTGTTCTAATTGTTGACTTTGATCACAATCAGAACGATCTAGGGGATTCATTGCATCTCAAACCACTAAGTGGGAACATCGTTGATATGCTGAGCGATAAAGATCCTAATCCTCGCTCTTTCATTTCTACCTATAGCTTCAAACATCCCAAGGCAAGAGAGGCATGGAGTTTTGATGTTCTGCTTTCAGACTCTTCTCTTATTATGGGGGATATTGATGAAGCAAAATTCAGGCAGTTAGTAAAGCCTACAGCTTTAAGGAAAGCTCTTGAATCCGTCCAAGGTGAATACGATTATATCTTGATAGATTCACCACCTAACTGGAGAATATTTTCTCAAAAAGCCATCTATGCTGCTGACGTTGTTCTTATTCCAGCTAATCTTGACGATCTTCACTCGCTGCAAAATGCAGCGACAGCACTGACTAAATTCATTCCCGAAATGCAAGACTTAAGGCGTTTACAGACTGGGGATTTTGGCCCTATTGCCTTGCCAGTATTCATGAATAATTCTCCAAAGCCTACCCATCCAACCCTATCTCTGATGCACAGTGCAATAGAGGAAATCATACAAGATGCCAAGAAGGAGTTTAAGCGCGATCTGACTCAATATTTTTATCCTAAGATGACACCTGGCGTAAAAAACCAGGACATGATGCGAGTTCCTAGAATGGCTCATATTGCAAGAGCCGATTTTCTGCACAGACCAGCAGTCTTTGCATTCAAGCCAGCTTACGAGATTTATGCTAACCTTCTTAAGGAGTATCTCATCTAATGACACTTTCTAATATTGGCAACCTCATGTTGCTTCACTTTGATGAGATTGAACCTGGCAAGCCTACTGAAGTGCACGAATACGTTATTCAGTTTGCCGCCAAGCAACTTGGCGGAGATAGGCGTAATTGGGTGCCGATCATTGTTAAAGAAACTGGCCCTGATCAGTATCAGGTAATTGGTAATTCTTTCATTTATGCGGTAGCTGCGGAGGCAGGACTAGAGAAAGTTTGGTGCATTATTGCAGATGATTCTTCGGAAGCTGCCGCAATTTCTCAAGCCCTGGCCCAAGAAACACCACCTAAAACCAATCTGTCTACCGCAGATCGAGATGAAATTTCTGTGGCCCTAGATTACCTGATGAAACAGCCTGCAACTCCGCTTAAAGGTGTTCGGGCCGCTTCTGTCGTAGCTCGTTTAGATGAAGCTCCGCGTGAGTATTGGCAAGATTTGAAACCGATCACCAAACTCAGCTGTGGCATTACGGTAGGAGCCAAACTAAAAGCCCTAGAGCAGGTCTTTTACCTGACCCCTAAACCCATACCTGAAATCACCACTGATCGTCGTCTGCTAGAGATGATGACGGTTGGAGAATTAAAAGCGATGGCTAAAAAGCAAAGGCTAACAGATTACGCCAAGCTTAAGCATCCGGATCTAGTGAAACTGCTATCCAATCCTCCTGAGCCTAAGCCAGAAGCTACTAGCGATAGCCGCCCGCTAGAAAAGATGACCATCAAAGAGCTAAAAGCCATGGCAGAGGAAAAAGGGTTAACGGGTTTTGCCAAACTCAAGAAATCAGAATTGGTGAAGCTGTTAGCCGAAGCTGACGATTAGCCAAGCCAGGGGCGCTTTAAGGAAAAGGTGATGGGGTGCGATGCGTTAGGCTGGCACCCTAGCCTACTTGCCAATGTCTAGGAACCTGTGGGCCATGGGGTGGCGTCCTTGGTGGGCATCGGCCATAGGTGGCTGGGGCGTGGTTAGAATCTGGATATAAAATGACTAGTTGGTTATATAGTAAAGATTAATGCTGTTTGATTGTATAGCCATCTAGTCCACTGTTTTGTTCAGGAGCGTTGCCCTGTGAATACACCGCTGATTTTCCGTCAACTGTTCGACGCCGATTCCTCCACCTACACCTACCTCCTGGCCGATCCAGACACCAAAGAAGCCGTGTTGATCGACCCCGTGTTTGAACAGCATCTGCGGGATCGGGCCTTGCTAGAAGAGTTGGATCTGAAGCTGCTGTATACCCTAGACACCCACTGCCACGCCGACCACGTTACCGGGGCTTGGCTCATGCAGCAGGCCGTTGGCTCCAAAATTGGCATCTCCGGGCGCTACGGCGACATGCTCAGCGGGGCCGATTATTTACTCGACCATGGCGACGTGGTGAAATTTGGCAACCGCAGCCTCGAAGTCCGCGCCACCCCCGGCCACACCGACGGCTGCGCCACCTTCGTTTTAGACGATCATTCCATGGCCTTCACGGGCGACTGTTTATTGATCCGCAGTGCCGGACGTTGCGACTTTCAGCAGGGCAACGCCAGCACCATGTACCACTCCATCACCGAGCAAATCTTCAGCCTGCCCGACGATTGCCTCGTCTGGCCCGCCCACGACTACAGTGGCCGCACCGTCTCCAGCGTCAAGGAAGAAAAACTCTACAACCCCCGCATTGGCGGCGAGGCCGACGAGCGCGACTTTGTCGGCTACATGGACAACCTGGGCCTACCCCACCCCAAGAAAATCGACATCGCCATTCCCGCCAACTGCATCTGTGGCCGCACCGAAGACGGCACCATGCCCGTGATTGCCGATTGGGGGCCAGTGCGCCAAACCTACTCCGGCATCAAGGAAATTGAGCCCCAGTGGGTGGCCGAAAACCTCGCCCAGGTAAACGTGCTCGACGTGCGCGGCATCGAAGAATTTAACGACGAACTGGGCCACATCCACGGTGCCCAACTGGTGCCCCTCCACGAACTAGAGCAACGGGTGGGAGAAGTCTCCACCGATCAGCCCGTGGTAACGGTGTGCAAATCTGGGCGGCGCTCTGGGCAAGCCAGCGTCATCCTCAAAAAGAAAGGCATCAGCGAAGTCGCCAGTATGCGCGGCGGCATGTTGAAGTGGAACCAGTCGGATCTCCCCGTTGCCCGCGACTAGGCCGCCCACCCTTACGGGAAGTAAGCTACACCCCCAGCCCATCTCCAAGGCAGAAGAGGGACTGGGGGAGCCGAGTTCCCTGAAGGAGCCTTGGACTGGAAGTCCAAGGCTCAGGGCAGAAATCCTCTAAAGAGGATTGGAGGTCGAGTTTCCCAGTCTGCTTCAGCAGCCTTGCGCCATGAGCCAGGGCGTTCACTCCCTGGTGTCGGTGGCCGAGGGGTGATGGCCTCGAAGTCCAAGGCTCAGGGCAGAAATCCTCTAAAGAGGATTGGGGGTCGAGTTTCCCAGTCTGCTTCAGCAGCCTTGCGCCATGAGCCAGGGCGTTCAC
>CAZWNR010000196.1:6419-7264 GCA_964635665.1 uncultured bacterium
CTCGAAGTCCAAGGCTCAGGGCAGAAATCCTCTAAAGAGGATTGGGGGTCGAGTTCCCCAGTCTGCTTCAGCAGACTTGCGCCATCAGCCAGGGAGTTCTCTCCCTGGTGGTGGGGTGGCCGAGGGCCAAGCGCGGTTAACGAGCCTTTCGCCAACCACAGCAACGATCACCTCGCCCAGCCCAGGGCAAAAAGGGCTAACGCTTGTTTGGGGGCGGGTGTATAGTAGGGAATTACGTGATTTGCTGTACGTCAGGAGAACCAAGCTTGACTTTTTCCACCGAAGATTTCGCCAAAGCCCTGGAAGCCCACAGCTACGATTTTCAGGTGGGCAGCACCGTGCGCGGCACCATTATTGCCCTGGCCAACGATGGCGCAACCGTTGATATTGGGGGCAAGTCCTCCGCCTTTCTGCCCCTCCGCGAAGCCGAAGTACGGGCCGTCCACAGCCTAGAGGGGCTGCTGGAGGTAGGCGCAGAATACGCCTTCCAGGTGATCCGGGATCAGGATGCCGATGGCCAGGTGTGGCTCTCCATCCGCAAGCTGAAGGTCAAACAGCTGTGGGAAAAGCTGACTGAAATGGCGGCCCAAAGTGCGGCGATGGAGGCCAAGGTGACGGGCTTCAACAAGGGCGGCGTGACGGTGGATGTGGAAGGGTTGCGCGGCTTTGTGCCCCGGTCTCACCTCAGCAGCGCCCCAGAATCCCTAGAGGAACTGGTGGGTCAGCGCCTCACCGTGGGCTTTTTGGAAGTCAGCCAAGCCAACAACAAGCTGGTGATGTCCCAACGAGCGGCGGCCCGCAGCCAGATGATGGGCCAGCTAGAACTAGGGCAACTGGTGGATGGC
>CAZWNR010000197.1:0-5537 GCA_964635665.1 uncultured bacterium
ATCCCGCCGAAAGGCGTAGGTAGCCCCCTCAATCAGCGGCACCGACTGGCGCAGGGGCAACCCTTGCATGGTCATCCCCAGGCTGGTGGCGATCAGGTCGGGGTCGAGGGTGAGGGCCAGGGAACCCGGTGGCGGTTGGCCCGTGGCTTGCAGCTCGATTTGGGGATCTTGCCAGGGGCCAGTCATCCGCAGGTTGCCTTCAAAGTGCTGGTCGGGGACGAGGGGCAGGGGTTGGCCGACTAGGCGCTCCACATCCGCCGCCGCCACCGGGGGCACCTGGGCGGTGAGGTTATACCCCTGGGGACTGACCTGCCCCGCCGCCGTTAGGGACAAGTTCCCCAGTTGCAGGTGAGTGTCGTGAAGGGTAGCCCGCTGGCCCTGGAGCCACAGCCCCCCGCGCCATCGCAGCGGTTCCGCCACCCGCCCCAGTTGGCCTTCGCCCCTGGCGATGACTAAACCCTGGGCCTCGGTGTCCTTGAACTGTGGCTGACCCAGACCATCCAAGGGTACCGTCAGCGACAGATGGCCGTTGACCACCCCGGTTTGCAGGGTCATCGGCGGGGGCAGCAGGGCATTGAGGGGGGTGAGGGGCAGTTGGGCCGCTTGCAGCGTCGCCTTGGCCAACGGTTCAGAACTCGTGCCAATCGCCCCAGAATTGGGCAGGGTGCCACTGAGGGTAAACTGGCCCTGATCGAGCTGGCCCGCCAGATCAAAGGCCATGGCCCCGGTGGCAGGCCGGAGGACGGATCCCTCAAGGCCCTCAAGATGGAGATAGGGTGTCTCGGTTTCTCCTAGCACCGTAACTTGCCCATCCTGGATATGCACCGCTGCCAGTCGGGGCCGACCGTCTTGATCCTGACTGTCCTGATTTTGACTGACTTGACCTTGACCGTCCTTAGAAGCGGTCGCTACATCCAGGCGGGACAAGATCCAGGACGGATTTTGCGACGATACCACCGTGATCTGCGGCTGATCGAGGGTGACAGTCAACCAAGGATCGGTGCCCTTGGCCCAGGCCAGCCCATCCATGCCAAGGATGACGGTATTGATCTGTCCGTGCCACGGTTCATCGGGTTCTGGGGGAACTTGCAGCGGGCCAAGGTGAATCCCCTGCCTAGACACCCCTTGCAAACCGCCCAAACTCACCGGACGCTGGAGCCGAGCTTCGATCTGGGCTTCCCCATAGCGTTGCAGGCTGTGGGCGAGGTAGAGGGTGCCAGCCACTCCCCCCAGCAACAGCCCTAGCACGAGGCCATGTCCCCAGGTCAGCGCGGGCAGTTTGGTAACCTTGACCCTTGCCACCTTAGATCCGACGGTCTGGGTGGTGACGGCCTTGGGTGCGGCGGTCTCGGATTTCGATGGCGTAGGAGGATTTCCGGGGGACAGCAGCAAGTTTTCTAGGAACCAGCCTAGGCCAAAAAAGGAACGTGGGGGACGAGCAGGGGACATGGGCGCTAGGGGTCGCAGAGGCGGCGATCTTGGGGGCTGAGATCTTCACCATTACGAAGATAATCCCTCACCCAGTCGCAGGCATAGGCGACGGGGTCGAGGGTCCGAATTTGCTGGATATCCCACACTAGGAGTTGGCCATCATCGCCGCCCGAATAGAGCCGATGACCATCGGGGCTGAAAGCCAAGCTGGTGACAAGCCCCTGGTGTCCGGGGAGAGTGGTGCGCAGGGTGCCGTCGCGGTTCCACAGTTTGATGCTGGTGTCAGCACCGCCCGTGGCAATGGTTTGACCATCGGGGCTAAAGGCCACCCGCGTTAGCCCTCCACTTTGGCCGGGGATAGCTTGGTATTCCCCCGAGGGATAGGTCCAAAGGTGCAGGGTGTCATCAAAGCTGGTGGCGGCAATCTGTTCGCCATCGGGACTAAAGACGACACCCCACACGGCCCCTGCCCCCGTGAGTAGCGTATCCACCAGGGTGCCGTCGCGTCGCCACAGTTTTACCGTACCGTCCTCGCTGGCGGAGGCCATCAGAGTGCCGTCAGGATGGAAGGACACCTGCCAAATGCGGGCATCGTGGGCTTTAAATCGGTTTTGAACGGATCCATCGGGGTCGTGAATTTGGATATTCCCGCCATCATCGCCCACCGTGAGGGTAAAGGTATCGGCATCGTCGGCATGGAGGCCCAACCCAAAGCTGCTGCCTAGGGCGGTAGGGTGCTGCCACAGGGGCGCTAGGACAGGGCGGGTTGGGGTTGGATCGATCCAGCGGCGGCTCAGCCCAGAGGATCCGGCGACGATTAGAGTCTGGCCGCTAGGGTCGAACACCCCAGCACGATAGTTCGCGGTTAGCCGCTGGATCGGTCGGTTGTCTCGCCAGAGGATCAGTTCCCGCGAGGCTCCGATGGAGGCGATGGTTTGGCCATCGGGGCTGATGGCCAAGGCCCAAATCGTGTCGGTGTGGCCCCTTAGGACGCGCCTTAGGTAGAGGTTGCGCTGCCACAGCCTTATGGTTCCATCATCGCTGGCGGAGGCGGCAAAGGTGCCCTCTGGCCCCAGGGCAATATCTCGCACCGTGGCCCGGTGGCCTTTCACCGTGCGAATGAAGGTGCCATCGCTCTGCCAAATGTGAGCCTGGGCGTTTTTGCCCCCGGCTGCGATAAACTCGCCATTGCCGCTACAGTCTACGCCTAACAAAGGCGCTGGATCCGGCGGAGTCAAGGTCTGGAGCAGTTGGCCATCCATAGCCCACACCTTCACCGTTTGGTCGGAACTGGCGGAAACCATTTGATTGCGACCGGGGCAAACCGCCACATCCCACACCTCCGCTCCGTGGCCCACCAAGGGGGGAAGCGCTTCTCCCTGAATGGTCCAACGCTGGAGGGTGCCATCCACCGCCGCCGCCACAACCATTTGGCTATCGTCACTGAAAGTAACGCTCCAGGGAATGCTGGTGGAGGGCAGTGTTTGAGCTAGGGTGCCGTCGGTACGCCAGATCTTCACGGTACGATCTCCCCCCGCCGAGGCGATCCACTGACCGTCGGGGCTGGTGTCTACCCCCCACACGGGCTGGTCGTGGGCTTGGATGCGCTGCACCTGGCGACCCTCCAAATCCCAGACCTTCACGGTGCCGTCTAGGCTGCCTGTCACCAGCCGCTGGGAATCGGCGGTAAAGGCCACCCGATGCACCGTATTTTGATGATCAAGGCGATGGGCAAGCCGCCCATCCTTGGCCCACAGAATGACGGTTTTATCATTGCTGCCCGTGGCCATCCACTGGCCGTCGGGGCTCACATCGACCGTCAGCACCGCCCCACGATGCTGGGTGAGGCGGTGCCGTTCATTGCTGCCAAAAATTGTCTGGTTGAGCACCGTGCCTACCCCATAGCGCAGCTCGGGCTGGGGAAATCGTACCTGTTGAAGGGCACGATAGGCCCGTAGGGCCTCCACCATGGCATCTAGCTGCTGGTGGGAGGTAAACAACCCCTGGGAGGAGGAGGTGAGGGCCTTGACCTCGCCAAGCTGGCTACGCTGATACTGCCGCCAGGTTACCCAGCTTAGCCCCAAGGCTCCCACTAGGGCCATAGACACGACCGCCAGCAACCCCGTTTTCAAATGGGCCACCTGGCGGGCCTGCCGCAGGCGCAGGTTTTCGGCCTGGAGCCGCTCGGTTTCGAGCTTTTGCTGAATCCGCTGCTGTTCGGCCTCCTGGCTGGCCTGGAAAAAGCGGTAGTCTAGTTCCCCCAGCCGACGATTGTGCTGTTTGGCCCAGTCCAGCACCCGCCGCAGGCTTTTGCCCCGCAAGAGGCGCGACTCGTCGGTATAGCCAGAGGCCGCCCAGGCATTGAGGGCTTCGGCGTAGGGACGCAGGCCATCGAGCTGGGTTTGCACCCAGGTTTCGCAAAACACCGCCCGGTAAATGGGATTTTTGACCCGCAGTTGCCCCTCCTTCCGCACCACTAGGCCCGACAGTTGCAGATCGGCCTGGGCCAAACTGCCATCTAGGGGCACTCCCCCCTCGGCCAAAATTTTTTGATACAGATCGAGCAACAGGGCAGCCCGCTGTTCGTCGCACAAGAGGCGGTTGCGGATGGTGCGCAGGTGTTCGGGATTGTCCTGGCCTTCCCAGTGGTTAATGATGCGGGTCTGCACCAGGTTGGCTACCCATTCCGCCTCTTCCCCCGGCGGAATGGCAGATAGATCGCGGGCCTCGGCCATGACCTGCTGGCACAGCTTTTGGGTGAGGAAAGGTTGGCCCCCGGTCCAGTGCAGGATGGCCGCCAAGATCGCTTCGGGCTGACCAATCTGCGCCCCCAAGCCAACCAGCAGGGGCTGGCTTTGGGCGGGGCAAAAGTCTTGTAGGTCGATGGCACGGCCAATATTAAACGGCGTGCGGCGGGGGTCGCGAATCAGATCCGAGGGCGTGGCTACCCCAAATAGACCCCAGGTGAGACGACCATAGTCGGACTGGTGTACCCGCTGCTCGTGGCAGGCACGGATGAAGGCAAAGAAATCGTTAACGGCAAAGTTAAGGCTGAGAACGCTGTCGATTTCATCCACCAAAATAAACAGGCGACGGTCGGGCAGGTGGCTAAAAATGTCGTCGATCAGCAGCCGCAGTTGTTGCACCATGGACAAAGCCGCCCATTCTTGCCAGCGCGCCTTGAGGTCTATGGGCCCCAGCAAATCCAGATCCCGTAGCAGGGCTACCATCATGCCCCGATACCACTGTTCGTAGGACACCTGGTCGCTGCCCAGTTCCGTCATATCCAGATAGGCACAGCGGTGACCAAGCTGGCTTAGGCGGTACTGCACTCGGTTGCGCAGGCTAGATTTACCCATCTGGCGGGTATTGAAGACGTAGCAAAACTCCCCGGCCAGCAGCCCCTCGTAGAGCTGTTGATCCGCTGTCCGCACCACATAGGTTGCTGCATCGGCAGCCAGACTACCACCGACCTGATAAAGATTTTGTAGAGGACTGACGGTCACACAGGAACGGAGAAACTGAGGACGGGTAGCACCAAAACCCAACACCAGGCATTGGCCAGATCGCGAGGACTCTCAGCCGAGATCAATGCCAAGGTCAGTTTAGCAATCTCCATAGAGCGCGGCGAAGTAATCTCGACAGAGGGAACAGCGCACCTTGGCCCGCCCCCCCTCAAGCTGCACCAGCCCCATGGCCTCCAGTCGATGGGCTAGGGGAGCGGCCAAAACAACGGGCTCCTTGGCGCTAAGCACCTGCTGCCACGCCTCTTGCAGAGCCGGAAACTGCTGGAAAATCATCCATAGCCGATGCAGATACTCGCGATAAATGCCCTCATCGGAGGCGGCCTGATCCACCAACTGCGACACCGTCCAATGGCCCGTCTGAAGCCAGTAGAAGGCGAGCTGAATCAGGTAGGGATGTCCGCCCACCCTCGCCGTCAAGGCCGCCACATCTGCCTGGCTCAACTCCAGATCGCCCAGGCCGTAGCGTTGCCCCAGGGTTGCCACCTGTTCTGGGGTAAACAGCGGCAGATCGAGGGGCTGCCCCACATTAAAGGGAGACTGATGGGTTTGCAAAGGCAGATCAACCTCGGAGGCATAGGC
>CAZWNR010000197.1:5637-7261 GCA_964635665.1 uncultured bacterium
ACCGACATTCCCTGCTGCTGCGCCCGCCCCAAGAGCTGATTAATCAGCGAAGTTTTGCCCATGCCCCAGGCCCCCTTAATGCGGATCAGACCGCCAGGCTGTTGCAGGGCGGCACTGGCCATCTCCTCCAGCGGCAATCGATCCACATACCAGGGCGACTGAAACGGCAGGGGAGATCCCGGAAACTCTAGGGACTTGTCCAGCGGCTTGGGGGGCGGTGGGAGCGGATTCACCTCAGACATCTCTCCCGAAGACTGGCTGGCAATTTCGGCCAAAATTAGCCGCAGCCGCTTTTTGCTGACCGGGTAACCTAGCCGCTGGGACAGCATTTGCCACAATCTAGAGCCAATATCCTTGAGATAGCCTTCCTCGTAGCCTGTCTCAAGGGCCATCTCTCGATACAACTGATCTTGCCAAGTGCGTATAAAGACCAGTTCTTCAACGTAACTCAACTGCTGTGGCTCTAGGATTTGCTTGACCAGATCCAGAGCCGCTTTAACATCCATGGATTGCGGTAACAGAGACATTTACGCTTTCATGCTGGAGAGAGCAACGGCACCCATGCGGTGAAAAGAGCGCCACAATTACGAGGAAATACCGAGGCTATTCTATGGTACCGCCAATACTAAAGCTATTTTCCTCAAAAACACCCAGGATGCTGCTAGCTCAAAGGGGGGCGACAAGACCTAGATACTTAGAGAACTCGGTATAAAATTCACAAATACGCAGGGTTAATCAGCAACGTCGGCTTAGTTAGGTGTCTTCTTTAGCCGCATTTTAGGCCAGATTTCCTTATTTTTCCTAGGATTTTCAGGTGTTGAGACAGGGCTAAGACTCCCATTTAGCCACCGCCCGTATTGGCCTGAGACCATCCTGAAATCATTGCGGGACAGCCCCTTTATTCAGGCTAGATCGATCTCTAAAATCAGCCTAGAATCAGGTTTACAGGTATCGCCACCGTTGCACAACAGACTAAAAAGACTAAACAATCTAAACAGACTAATCTGATCTGGGCTTGGCCCAGATCCAAGGCCAAAAATCCCGCTTCCCGACCCAACAAACCCGAGGGGCTAGGCCTCCACACCCGTTAATCCCGGGGATAAACAGGCCGGATTTGGTATAAGGCCAATAGAAACAGTCAATAGGCTAGAACGGCGTTTTTCAATTTTTCTACTCAAAACAGCCTCCGCAAAGGTAGCCCGCCCCTAGGGGAAGCAGGCCCCCCAGTCCCTTTCCCCAGGGAGAAGGAGATCTAGCAAAATTCAAGGACTCCCCAAGGAGGCGACCCAGCGCTATAGTCTGAATGTTGGTAGGCTAGGCTGAGACGTTTCGGAATTCCCTAACCCGGGGGAAGCCGAGGCGCAACCCACTTGAATGATGCCCTGTATACATAAGGACACTTCTCACCATGACCCGTCGCTGGATAATTGGGCTGCTGAGCCTTGTTCTCGTGGTAGCTGGGTGGGTCAGTCGTCCGGCCCAGGCCACCGTGCCCCTACAATCCGTGAGTCAGGTTGTGGGGTTGCCGCCCATATCTACCATAGCTACAGACCTAGAACCTCGCAAAGCCCTGGAAGCTGGCCCCACGGACTTTAAGCCCACTGAGGTACCTCTGCTGGCCCAG
>CAZWNR010000198.1:0-7202 GCA_964635665.1 uncultured bacterium
CTGGGCCTGTTCTGGGAAGTGATGGCTCCGGTGTTTTTCGAGATGTCGGACATCTACGATGAAGGCGGCTTTGCGGGGGTGCCCGATGCTATGAACTTCATCGTCAACGGCATTTTTGCTGTGGCGGGTCGCCCCATTTACCACCATGTTTACATTGGCGATGAATGCTTTGAGCTGATTCCCAAATCCTGCGGCTTTACCTGGCTCTACGAAGCCGCCCTACCCTACGTGGAGGCCGTTTTCTACCGCACCGCCCCCTTCCGTGGCACCAAATCCTACAACGCCCAGGCGGGTCAGGTGCCCATGGATCAAAACGACTTCCACTACGGCATTCTCTACGCCGATGTGTTTCCGGTGGGCAGTGCGGGCATTCCCCCCACGCTGCTCATGCAGGATATGCTGCACTTTTTGCCCCAGTATTTGCTGGACTATTACCATCAACACTGTCGCGGCGAAGACGACATGCTGATTCAGCTCGGCATTACCTTCCAACGGTCAATGTATAACGTCACCTCGGCGGTCATCCAAGCCCTGCGGACGGCGTTGCTCTATCCCCTGGATGACCCCAACCCCCGCCACCTCGCCGCTAACCGCAAATTCTTCGAGGCCCAAATGGATCGCTTCCTGCGCCCCGAAGCCCGCCTGCGCGACATCCAGCGCCAGGACTATCGCTAGTTGCCCAGATCCCAGGGTTCTTAGAGAACCCTGGGATCTAACCCTTAGTACGGGCGCACCGCAGTGCGCCCCTCCCCTTTCTCTTCACCCGTTACTTACCCATCTCTATGCCTACCATCGTCGATATTGCCGTTAACAACGAAGGATTTTCTACCCTGGTGGCCGCTGTTCAGGCGGCTGGGTTGGTGGAAGCCCTGCAAAGTCCTGGCCCCTTCACCGTCTTTGCGCCGAATGATGCCGCCTTTGCCAAGCTGCCCCCCGGCACGGTGCAAACCCTGGTGCAAAATCCGCCCCAGTTGGGCCGTATCCTCAAGTTTCATGTGGTGGCTGGAAAATACACCAAGGACGAGTTGATCAAGCTGGGCACGGTCGAATCCCTGGAGGGTGCGCCTATCCCCATCGACGGCACCGAGGGCTTTGAGGTGAAAAACGCCACCGTCCTCGCCGCCGACATCGAAGCCGACAACGGCATCATTCATGTGCTGGATAACGTAATTTTGATGGGGTAACCCAGGCTAAGCCGCCGCTTATTTTAAATCCTGATGTTAAGAGATTGGGCCAGATTATGTAGGGTGCATTCGCGAAGCAATGCACCGCCTGATGTCAATGGTCTGCACTAGAACCGGATTCCTGGGCACGCTGGTGAAACCCTTCGATGGCGGTGGGCAACGTGAAGTAGATGTGGTTCACGCCAATACGATCCAGCAGCCCCGACCGTTTGAGTTGGGCGTAGAGATCCTGCTTTACCCTGGCCATGGCAAAGGTGATGCCCCTGGCCGCTAGCTCGTCGTACAGTTCGTTTAGCATATCGGCGGCGGTGATGTCGATCTCAGCAATGGCTTCGGCATTCAGCACAAACCACTCTACGGGCTCGATTTCGGCCTCAATAGCGGCTAGGGCACGGCGCTTAAAGTTATTGACATTGGCAAAGAAAATCGGGGCATCGTAGCGGTAGAGCACCAGCCCCGGAATCGTGGTGGCCCCAGGCCAATCGGTGATGTCGTGCAGACCAGGCAGGTCGGGTACCTTGCCCATCACAGCATCGTAGGGGCTGGCGATGCGGGCAAACAGTTCTATCACCGAAAGCCCAACAGCAATGGCGACGCCCACCAGCAGATCGGTCGCTAACACGCCTAGGGTCGTAAACACCGCTAGGGCATAGTCTCCCCGTCGAAAGCGTTGCAGTCGGCTAAATTCTGGCAGTTCTACCAGGCGGGTGGCGGCGTAGATCACCAAAGCCCCCAGGGCGGCGGTGGGAAACATCACCAGCAGGGGCCGCAAAAACAGCAGCACCAACACCACGACCCCAAAGGCGACCAGGGAAAACACCTGGCTTTTGCTGCCCATGGCGTTACCAATGGCGGCCCGACTGCCACTGCTGCTCACCGGAAAGCCTTGAAATAGCCCCGTGCCCAGGTTGGCAATGCCCAAGGCCAGCAGTTCTTGGTTGGCATCAATCAGTTGGGAGTAGTGGTTGCGGGCGGCCAGGGCGCGGGCGGTCAACACGTTGTCGGAATAGCCCACAATGGCGATGCCCACCGCCGCCGAGAGCAAACTAAACGCCTCCTGCTGAGAGACGATGGGCACCTGAAAACTCGGAAACCCCGCTGGAATGGTGCCCACCACCGCCACCCCATACTGATCGAGGTGGAAGATGCTGACCGCCGCCGTAGCCAGAAGCACTGCTAGCAGTGGCCCTGGCAGCCTAGGAAAACGGGCCTGCACCCCAAACAACAGCACCAGCACAAAGCTCGCCAGGGCAAAGGTGGGCCAGTGGATTTGATCTAAATTGCCCAGAAAGTCGGCCACCTGTCCGGCAATGGTGTGGGCCTCAATGGGAACACCACTCACCTTGCTGAGTTGGCCCATGATCATAATCACCGCCACCCCGGTCATGTAGCCAATCAAAATCGGCTTAGACAACAGGTTGGCTAAAAACCCAAGGCGGGCCACGTAGCCCACCAAACAGACAACGCCCACCAAAATGCCGAGCACCGCCGCCAGCGTCGCGTGGCTGGGGCCGTAGGCCAGCACCAAGGGGGCCACCGCCGCTGCCGTCATCATCGCCGTGGGCGACTCTGGACCCACCGAAAGCTGGGGGGACGATCCCGTAAGGGCATAGAGCAGAATGGCAGGCAACATCGCCCACAACCCCTGGACTGGGTTCACCCCCGCCAGTTCGCCGTAGGCCATACATTGAGGAATCATGTAGGCGGCAACGGTGATGCCTGCCAGCAGATCCGAGCGGAACCAAACGGAAGGATAGTGGCGTAACCGCTCTATTCCGGGCAGCAGGGTGGTGAGGAGAGAGGATTTAGACTTAACAGCCAAGGCAAAATGGTCTCAAGGATCGAATGCGTCATCGCGGAGGTCGCGAATCGCTGGGTGATCCATACTACCAAAGCCTGAGTTCTGGGTAGGCCAAGCGTTGCTAAGGCGTTACGTTTGCGGCGCTGATGCCCAGCCCTGAGCGGTTATTCTCAATTCCCTGTTGGTGCATTGCGGCTCATCAACGCGATTAGGGCGTGGCGATGTAGAAGGGTAGCCGCGAATGCACCCTACGACTACTTGGGTCGATTGCGGGGGGGTAGGGCGCGACCTTCGTAAAATTGGCGCTGGATGCGGCCTAGCCATAGCCACAGCGCTCCAGCGACGAGGGGAATGCCCGTCAACAGTGCGCCGCTGAGGGGGGCAAGACTTCCGGCCAAGGCCACGGTCAAAGGAATCAGCGACCAGGTGACCGCACTCACGATGAGTAGCCCGGTGCGAATGGTCTTAATGCGTTGCAACGCCTCCCGACAACTACGGCAGTGCTGGGTGTGCGACTGGTAGCGATCTAACAAAGCAGCCTTAGCTATTTCTGGCGGCAGGGTTTGTCCAGGGAAGGGATCGGCTTGGAAATCGCTCACCCATTTGCGGTAGGCCAGTACGTAGCGATCCGCCTGGGTGGGCAGATAGCAAGCCTGGGCGTAGGGTTTGGCTCCGGCCTTCTCCAGTTCGCGCTCCTGAATGTGCAGAAAAATCTGGTCATCCTCTAGTACGCCATTGTTGCCGATGTGGCTAAACCAGCGGGGGGTGAGCTTGATAAACAACCCCGGCAGCTTGGCGGAAAACTTGAAGGGAAACCGAGCAAACAGCCGACATTCTCCCTTGCGAATGGGAGTGGCATAGACCACGGTGAGGGTGCGACCAAACTGCTTCGAGGTGAGGTCGTGGTACATCAGGCATGGCGCAACAAAGGTGGTGTGCTGGGTGCCCAGTTTCCCTTTCCGTGGCCCCTCCGGCCAAAGCCCCTGAAACCCCTGCTTAGAGGATGCGATCACCTCCATTTCCATCGGTGCGGCGTTCTCCCGATTGCCTACGGTTTTGTGGTGGGTGTAGGGAATATGGCTGGCATCCAGGACGTTTTCGAGCAGGGTGAGAGCATCGTAGGGCAAGTCTCGGAAGGTGTTGAGGAGCACCCAGCCGTCGGGATCTTCCTCCACGGGGCCAATGATCGGCACCTCCACCTGGGGCGCACGGCTGGCATCGCCAGGGTACACAAACAACAGCCCCTGCCTCACCGTGGCGGGAAGCGAGAGAGCACAGGCCCGTGGGGAACGTTGGGCTTCGGTATCGGCAGTCTGCTGGGGAATGTGCTCACAGGTGCCGTCCCCGGAAAAGGCCCAGCCGTGGTACGGGCATTCCAACCGTCCCGCCTCATTCACCCGCCCCTCGGACAGCGGCGCAAGGCGGTGGGGACATTTGTCCTCAAACACGCGCCAGCACTCCCCCTTCGGATCCCACCAGATCACAATCCCCCGATCTAGCAGGGTGAAGCGGGTGGGCAACGCCTGGTCTAAATCCTCCACGTAGGCCACGGGATACCAGGCCTCCGCCACCTCAAAGCGGTTTGGATCTGGCCCGCCCGCAGGCAAACCCTCGGTGGTTGGGGCCAACAAAGCATCTGGCTTGATGGGGGTTGCCGTCATCGTGTTCCACGCTATCTGGTTGGTACCCCTCTATTGTGTTACAAAACTTTGCAATCTGCCCGCCTTCTGCCGTGGCCGTCGGGTTAGTTTGAATTCAGGATCAGCCAATCCTGGCCATCTCTGAAGGCTCTGGTTGGCCCACGCCAAAAAGCTTGAATTCTTTAGTCCGTCGTGGGTATCAACGCCCCGTACACCCTTGGCCATCCTACCCTGCCTCCTCACCATGTCCCTTGCCCCCATCACCTACAGCCCCGCCCATACCCTGGTGCCCACCTACGAGTGCTTCAACCGCTGCACCTACTGCAACTTTCGCCAAGATCCCGGGGAATCGCCGTGGCTAGGGCTAGACAGGGTACAAAACTTGCTGCCCCAACTGCATCGGCGCGGCGTGGCCGAGGTGTTGGTGCTCAGCGGTGAAGTATCCCCCCACAGCCCCCGGCGAGCGGCCTGGTTTCGCCACATTTACCACATTTGCGAACTGGCCCTAGAGGCAGGGCTGCTGCCCCACACCAACGTTGGCCCCCTCCTCCGCGAAGAAATGGCACAGTTGGGGCAGGTGAATGTGTCCATGGGGTTGATGGTGGAGCAGGTCACCCCCGATCTGCTGAAAACGGTGCATCGCCACGCCCCCAGCAAACGCCCAGAGATACGCCTGCAACAACTGGCCTGGGCCGGAGAATTGGGCATTCCCTTCACCACGGGGCTGCTGCTAGGCCTAGGAGAAACCGAGGCCGACTGGGCCGAGTCTCTACGGGCGATTGCGGCGCTACACCAGCGCTACGGCCACATCCAAGAGGTGATTTTGCAGCCCCACAGCCCTGGCCAGCGGCAGTCCGTTCAGGGGCAAGCCCTGGTGGGGGAAGCGTTGATTCGGGCGGTGACCTTGGCGAAGCAGCTTTTACCGCCGGAGGTTACGCTGCAAATTCCCCCGAATCTCGTCAATCGGGCCGATCTGCTGGCCTGCCTTGCCGCCGGGGCGCGGGATCTGGGTGGCCTTAGCCCCATTGATGAAGTCAACCCCGACTACGACCATCCCACCGCCGACGGTCTGCAACGGGTTATTGGCCCCGCAGGCTGGACTTTACGCCCCCGATTGCCCGTCTATCCCCAGTACGACGGCTGGCTCTCGGCCCCCCTACAAGCCCTAGTGCAGCAATGGCGACAGCGGTTGAGTACCCTCGCCCCGCCTTCGCCCCAGTCTCAGACCCAGAATTTGCCCCAGCCCCCGATCCGGTTCGACCCAGATCTTGCTATGGTGCAGTCAGTCCATGGCCCCTAGGGCAAGATCCATAACCGTGGCCGTGGTGTTCCATGGTGTTGCTCGACAGGAGTTCGGTGATGGCTGGCCCCAATCCTCAAACTTGTCCGGTCTGTGGCGTCAAAATTTTAGTCGGTGTGGTGGGCGGAGATCGCGTCCTGTTTTCCGCTGGCCCCCCTGGCACCCGTGCCCGCCTCTACGCCCGTGTGTGCCAGTATGTGCAAAAGGCAGGCTGCATCAACCCCTCCGGCGGCAGCCAGCCCCCCCAAGCCAACGACTACTACAAACCCGATGCCCCCAAAGTCTAGGGCGATCTCAGGGCGCTGTAGCCCACGAACCACCCTGGGGACATCCGCTGAGGGAGAACCCTGGGATCTGTTCCCTAGGATCCCCAGAATCTCTTATGGCGTCCTTACTGTCGCGAAATCTAACAAACACCTTGATTTTTCCGGAAAGCGCTCAAAACCTAGGCCATAATGGGCAGCAACGGTCTCTACTTTTCGCCGAATGCCTGTGGTGGAGCGCATCACAGACGTTATCGACGGGAATGCACCCCTTGTAGCTAGAGTTCCATCCCTTTACACCCTGAAGCTATGCGAGCTACCTCTTTATTGCGCCACAGTCTGTTGCTTCCGGCCACGGTTTTCCTGATTGTGGGAACTGGCCTACGAGCCCAGGCCCAACAGATGTATTCGCCCATTCCCCTGCCTGCCTCTCGGGAAATTAACGATACCCTCTCTAACCGCGACATTCCCACCGGTTTCGGCGGCTTTGCTAGGGACTATACCGTGAGCCTGGAGGCTGGCGATCAGGTGGCTATTGATGTGATGTCCGACGAGTTTGATACCATGGTGGCCCTCATGGGCGAAGACGGTAGCACCCTTAGCGAAAACGACGACGGCCCCGACGGCACCACCAATTCCTTGCTGTTCGCCCGCATCACCCAATCGGGTACTTACACGGTGCGGGTGCGCGCCTATGCCGGACAGGGGGAAGGTAGCTTTTTCCTCAAGGTGGCTCGCCTGCGCGAAGTGCCCTAGATCGTCTCCGTCATTCCCCTGTCGATGGGGCCGCCTGGGTAGCACTCACCCCAGACCAGGATTGCCTCAGCCCCGTGGCCCATCACGGGGATTTGCTGCCCCATTCGGCCCCTTCCCCAACAAAATTCATGTTTTTGAAAAAACGATCTTGTCAGGGATGACCCTAGCTTGCTATGTTATGAAAGCGCTGAAAAAAACAGCCAAGCCGGGATAGCTCAGTTGGTAGAGCAGAGGACTGAAAATCCTCGTGTCGGCGGT
>CAZWNR010000199.1:0-7164 GCA_964635665.1 uncultured bacterium
ATGGGGCCCGCTCTGTACCCCGTGATGTCGGTGAGTGTGGCGGAGGACGAGGTGCGTCAGATCGGGCCTGAGTTTCTGGTGGGTCACCTGGCCTCTTGGAACTATTTCCAAACCGTTGACACCCCCGAAAACACCAAGTGGGTGGCCGACTTCAAGGCCGAATACGGTGAAGATCGGGTAACCAACGACCCCATGGAAGCGGCCTACATCATGGTTTACCTCTGGAAACAGGCCGTGGAAGCCGCTGGCAGCCTTGACATTGCCGCCGTGCGCACCGCCGCCTACGGCCAAAACATGGCCGCCCCAGAAGGTCCGGTGACCATGAACCCCAACCACCACCTCTCCAAGACCGTGCGGATTGGGGAAGTAAAGGAAGACGGGATGTTCGAGATCCTGTGGTCCACCGATGGCCCCATCGATCCCCAGCCCTGGAACCAGTTCGTGCCCGATACCAAGGGCTTTGCCTGCGACTGGTCTGACCCCGCCAAGGGCGAGAAGTTCGAAATGTAGGTCACATCCCACTACGCTAGGGCGATCTAGCGTGGCCATCTCGCCGCGAGGATGCAGCTTGTCTGTATCCTCGCGTTTTTTGAGCCGTCCTGCGACCGTCCTAGGTCCGGCGATATGCCATCCGCAGGGTAAACATGCGATGTCCAAACCCCATCTAGGCTAGGAGGGAGGTCTCCTCATCTGCCTCAACCGGGAAGCCATCAGGATGTAACATCAGCCTCCGTAATTACCGTTAAGCTTCGTTGCACAAGCCGGGGCAGGGGTAGGGGGTATGTTAACTTCGTTATCGTTGCGTATTTCCCGATCTTCAGTAACACCGAGGTTTTCCCGTGGCATTGTCAGAAAAAGCTCCCGTCCTGACCGAAACCCGCGAAGATTTTTCCGAGTACGTTGCCCATTTACAGCTCCACATGGCACTCCAGGCGCGCAATCTAGTGCCTTCTCTCCATAGCACCGGTGATAGCCGCCACAGCTTGCTCCACCAAACCCAGGCCAACATTGAGAAGATGGTCTCTCGCCAGGGGCTCTAGGATCGGCCAAGGCAGTCCTAGACTGGCGACCTTTCATGGAGGATTTTCCCCCGACGGTTGTTGCCGCTGTGGTGGTGTCGGAGGCTAGGTTATGCTACGGGCTTAGGGCGAAGGTTTTTAACGGTTAGGGGATACCCATTCTTATTCAGTATGGGGGTGGGGTAGGGCCATGACCTAGGTGGTGGTTGGAGCGAGTTGTACTTGGTCTCGCCCCCCGGCCTTAGCGACATAGAGAGCTTCATCGGCCCGCTTGAGGAGATTGGCTGCTGTACTGTCTGTAGAGGGGACGCAGCTTGCTACCCCTAGGCTCATGGTGACAATGGTATCGATGGCGGAACTACGGTGGTTGATGCGCCGTTCTCGAATGGCACGACGAATTTCTTCGGCTACGGATTCTGCTCCTTTGAGATCGGTATTGGGCAGGATGACCGCAAACTCCTCACCGCCGTAGCGGGCTACCAAATCTCCTGGGCGTTTAGCTGCGTGGCTGAGGGTGCGAGCCACCAGGCGCAGGCAGTTATCCCCTGCTTGGTGACCATAGAGGTCGTTGAAGCCTTTGAAGTAGTCGATGTCGCCCAGGATGATGGAGAGTGGCTCCCGCTGACGAGCCATCCGTCGCCATTCGCTGTCTAGATGCTGTTCAAAGCGGCGGCGATTGGCCACCTGGGTGAGACCATCTAGGTAAGCCATCCGGCGTAGTCCTTGGTTGGCCAGGGTGAGCTGACGATGGAGCTTGGCCTGTTGGACAGCGATTCCTACCTGGGTGGCCAAGCTTTGCAGCAGTCGCACATCGGCGGTGCTCCATTGACGGGGGGTACCGCACTGGTGCGCGATCAGCAAGCCCCAAAGGGTCTGTTCCTGGAGCAGTGGAACGACTACCTCCGCCTGAATTTTGAAGTATTCCAGAAACATGAGCTGGTTCTCCGACAGTCCTTGTTCGTAGACATTGGCCACAGCCATGCCCCGCCCCTGGCGATAGTGGGCTAGGAACTTTTCGTCCACGCTCCAGGGATCGCGTACCGCCCAACCCATCATGGCTGGGTAGTTCGGAGCGCAGGATTCTTGGATTACCTCGCCGCTCATGTCGGGCGAACATTGTAAGATGATCACCCGGTCGGCCTCGATAAAATCGCGCACGGCGATGACGGTCTGTTCTAGGATGTTGTCTAAATCGAGCAGGTTGCGAATGCGCTGGGCCATTTCCGTTACCAGGCGCTCTCGCTGGGCCTGAAGCTTAATCTCGGCCTCGGCCTGCTTCTGGGCGGAAATATCCATCGTTACTCCCACCAGACGCGGAGTCAGGCTAGGGAGGCGAAAGACCTGTCCCTGGGACAGTAGCCATCGCACCGAGCTATCGGGCATCAGGATCCGAAACTCAACGTCATACCGTTTTTGATGGCGAATGGCGTGCTGAAGGGCCTCATTTACCTTAGCCCGATCCTCCGGGTGAACATGCTCAAAGAGGCTCTTGGAGTGGCCGTCAAACTCACCGGGGGCCAGGCCCAAGAGCTGCTGCAATTCCTCAGATACCACCAGAATATCAGCGCTAATATCCCAGTCTAAGGTGCCCATCTGGGCTCCCTTCAGGGCTAGGGTGAGGCGTTCCTGCTGCTCATGGAGCGAGAGAGACTGCTGCTGGCAGGCACTTAAGTCTAGAGAGCACGCCGAATCAAGGGAGGTCTCTGGCAGCACATAGGAGCCTTTGGGCGTAATCAGCCCTACCCAGTGCCCTCCCCCGTTCACCACCACTCGGTAGGGCGGGGCGCAGGCTGAAGACAGCGGAACACTGAGGGCAGACTGTAAAGCAGGACTAGGAACGAGGCTGGCAAGGGGAGTCATCCAGTCCCCTAGGGGCGCGCTGTTAAAAGCGGTGTTATGGGCGGTGGCGGCGGCCACATTGGCATAGGTCAACACCCCGGCTAGGCTGTCGTTTTTTTGCACAACCAGGGCGTAGGTCTTTGTTGAGGCTGCCATGGCCATAAGCCCCTGCTCTAGGGAAAGATGGGCCTTTAATTTCAGAGGAGCATGGTCAACAGCAAGGGACTGGTCAAGGGCGTTGGCCAGAGAAGAGGAAGGCGTTGACGAGCCTGTTGTCGCAGTGGGATCAGGGGATGTCACAGGTTCCTTTGCCACAGAGAATGACCTTGCTGAGGCCATGTCAGATTATCCATAGCGCCATCGGGCAAAACCGGATGGGATTATGGGGTAAGTCCTTGACGATAGAGCAAAACTACGCCATGCGCACTCTTCTCCAAAGCCTGGGTCTTGATCGACCGCGCTAAGGGGCTTTGCTAAGCAAGGGATCGCCTCACGGATAGACTTAGGATCGTCTGCCCCCAATAGATAGTAAAGCCTGGTGTAGTGTATAGAGTGCCCAGCCCCATCCTGGAGAATCGCATCGGCAAACAACCCTTAACAAAGTCGGTAGAGCCTAATCTTTCGCAACAATTGAAAAGAAAGGGCTGTGGGAGGGAAAGCCTTGCGGTATGGTGAAGAACAGCCTATCCATTAACGTTCCTTCATAGCTATGACCCTGGCTCAGCCGCCCCACCGTAAAGCCAAAGCCCTCCGCCCCGGTGCCCCCCGTCCGGCCAAGGAACTCTGTAGCGAGTGTGGGTTCTGCGATACCTACTATATCCACTACGTGAAGGACGCCTGTGCCTTCCTCAACCAGCAGTTTCCTACCCTGGAGGAGCAGAGCCATGGACGTAGCCGGGATTTGGCCCAGGATAACGAGGTCTATTTTGGCGTTCACCAGGATATGATGGCGGCCCGCAAACAGCAGCCCATCGAGGGCGCACAGTGGACGGGGATCGTTAGCTCCATTGCCATTGAGATGCTGACCCAGGGCAAGGTAGAAGGGGTCGTCTGTGTACAAAATACCGAGGAAGACCGCTTCCAGCCCAAGCCCGTGATCGCCACCACGCCGGAGGAAATCCTGGCCGCCCGCGTCAACAAGCCCACCCTGTCCCCCAATCTGTCGGTGCTCGAACAGGTAGAACAGTCGGGTATGAAGCGGTTGTTGGTGATTGGGGTCGGTTGTCAAATTCAAGCCCTCCGCGCCGTGCAGGACAAACTTGGCCTAGAAAAGCTTTACGTTTTGGGGACTCCTTGCGTGGATAACGTGAGCCGAGCGGGCTTGCAAAAATTCCTCGAAACCACCAGCCGCTCCCCCGAAACCGTCGTCCACTACGAGTTCATGCAGGATTTCCGAGTCCATTTCAAGCATGAGGATGGTTCCACCGAAACCGTGCCCTTCTTTGGCCTCAAAACCAACCAACTGAAGGACGTTTTCGCCCCCTCCTGCATGAGTTGCTTTGACTACGTCAATGGCCTCGCCGACCTGGTGGTGGGCTACATGGGTGCCCCCTTCGGCTGGCAGTGGCTGGTGGTGCGCAACCAAACCGGACAAGAGATGCTGGATCTAGTCATGGATCAGCTCGATACCCAACCCGTGATGTCCCAGGGGGATCGTCACCAAGCCGTTCAACAAAGCATCCCCGCCTACGACAAAGGCGTGACCTTGCCGATGTGGGCCGCCAAACTGATGGGCCTAGTGATTGAACGGGTTGGCCCCAAGGGTCTGGAGTACGCCCGCTTCTCCATCGACTCCCACTTCACCCGCAACTATCTTTACCTCAAACGCAACCACCCCGAAAAACTAGCGGCCCATGTACCCGACTTTGCCAAGAAAATTGTGGGGCAGTATAAATTGCCGGAATAGTTTCAGGGTAAAAAACCAGGCAATCAAGCTGCTATGCATCTAAATTGCATGCCACCTATCCCTAAAGCTTTTGCTGAAAGGCTTTTAGCGTGATTTGGCTATTGTATTTTAATGCCAGACAGCTTACAACATCTCTGCCACAGCTTCTCTGATAATATCTCCACGACTTTCTAGCCATTTGGCATCTCCCAAAAGTCCTAGAATCTTAGGCGCGTAATTCCTGTCCCAATCCGCTTGATCGGTAACCTGCTTAATTTCCATGTTGCTGCCGTTTACCACAAATAATCCGTGGGGCAGGGTCGATAACTTCATTCCCTTTAGGGGCTTGCCGTTGTATTTCAACGTAGACTCCTCCTTTTCTCCCAAGCCAAAGGAGTGTTTAGCCCCTTTGCCATAGGCAATGATGACACGCTGCATCCCCCGAACTCGCTGTGGTGTAAATGCATTGAATGCTTCTGCGTGTCCTGAGGTAACGGGCAAAAGCCAAGTCGAACCGGTGAGTGCTTCGGAGTCTTTGTCATAGACGCTACTCACATCCTGCGATGAGGTCATGTGGCCTTGAAACGGCCCTCCAGTACCATGGACAGGATCAATCAACACAACGTTGACATCGATATTGTCTTTATATTGAGATTGGGTTTTTATCCACTTCGCAAACGTAGAGGCCGTAGCGGCTCCGCGACTAAACCCTTTAATATCTACCTGCACTTTTGGGATGGTTATGCTTTCGTCATCTTTCTGGGCCGCAATTTTTCCTCGCATATATAGTTCCATATAGCGATTAAATTCACCCTGGGCATCACGGAAATTGGCCAGGGTGCTGTTTGCGCCTGAATCGCGAGTGCCCTTTGTCGCCAATGGCCCCGCATATTCAAAAATAACTTTCTGTTTGTCCTCTTGTTTCTTCGAGTACTTCATTCCCCCAGACTCATGCTGAACCCGATCCATTGGAGTCTTTGAAGGATTAGCGTAATCCTCTTTGTGGGTTTTCCAGGCTTGCTCTCCTGAACCTGCAAAATTAAACTTAATGATATTTTTGGTTTTGACGCTATCCCCTAAATCTTTGGATTTCGCCTTAGATGGTTCCTTCGGTTTAACTGGCTGCTGTCGCGATTCTCTGTCAAACAAGAATTCATCTAAACCTTCAGAACTAAAGGCTCTTTCTTTCTGTTGATGTACCTTGGCTCTTTCCTGGCGAGCAAAGTTGTAAACGTTACGAATCGCTTCTTCTTTTAATGGCTTGCTCTTTTCATATTTGTCTAGCCACTTTTTGGAATATTCGACAATTTGATCGAGTATGGCGATCTGTTGATCGTACTTCTCGTCATTGTCCTTAATCTTGTTGTACTTATCGATGGCTTTTTGAATATCCTCTGTGGTAGACGTGCCAATCATCTGCTTATGAATGACATCCCTGGGCAAATTGGCGATATCCCCGGTTTTTCGTTGAACCTTCGCACTAGTCCCCTGTTGAATGGTGTGGGTAAGCTCATGGGCGATCAATTCCTGGCCAGATTGACTGCCTGGTTGATAGGCCCCTTGGCGAAAGAAAATATCCTGCCCGGTGGTAAAAGCCTTGGCTTGAATGGAGTGATTAATCTGGTCAGCCTGACTATCGGCGTGGATAGTAACATTGCTGAAATCCACCCCCATAGCTTGGCCCATTTGCTGTTGCAAGGTGGGGTCTAGGGCTTGGCCGCTGCCCCTAGCTTGGTGAATGGCAGATTCCAAAGCTGTTGAGGCTGGCCCACCCTCAACAGCTTCCGTAGCGGGGCGCATTTGCAATTCGTCTTCTTCAATGGACTCCCTTTGCAAGGAAGCAGGTTTCATTTGCAGTTCTTCATCGTCTTCGATGGACTCCCTTTGCAAGGAATCGGGTTTCATTTGGAGTTCGTCTTCTTCAATAGCCTCTCGCTGAACAGAATCGTTGATTTGGGGCGCATGAATTTGCCGCACCACTTGGCTAGCCACGCGATCTGCCTCTTGCTCGTACCTATCGCCCGGTGCGCCGATGGTGAGTTTGGGCTGAATGGGGGCAGACCGAGGGGGCGGTGTTACGAGTTTGGCGAGAATTGGAGGGGCGCTGTTGGCTGGGGGGCGGAAAACCCCATCCACCACTGGATCGGCAAAGGGGCGGGGTTGGAATGGGTCGGAAGAGGGTTTAGGGGAGGCCGCAAAATCGTCTTTTTTGTGCAGGGATGAGCGGTGACGCGCCATGGCGAACCTCTGGGAATAGAGAGGGATACCCCATTGTCTGGGAATTTCGCGGAATTGCCTTTAGACTATGGTCGAGTTGTGGCCCGTCAAATGGTAAGAACCTACCCTGGCCGTCCTCCCCTTAGATGAGCTCCCACAAGAGACTTGTTTGCTAGGCGACCTTGGAGGCCCGCAATTGGCCAC
>CAZWNR010000200.1:0-7161 GCA_964635665.1 uncultured bacterium
CGTGCCCCGGGCGGCTGTCTGCCTCGCCGTGGCAAAGCCCGTCTGGCAAAGCCCAGTGTAAATGCATTCCTTTTTGTAGCGTTAGATTGCTATTTTCAAAGGGTAATGCGGCAATGGCATCCCCTAGCCACGGAGTATCGCTATTAACATCCCGGTTGGTGCGGCGATCAAAATAGGGCAAACGCCGAAAATCTGCCGTAGCATCCACCACTACGCTTGAATGCCGTAGATAAAGTGCATCTAGATGCACAGGAACCATCAGAAAAACACCCATAGGCTTAAATCCTTAGCCAAATTCTTAAGCCAATAAATCCCTAATAAAGCGCTTACAACAGCAAAGATGCAAGCGCCAATCGCGCCTATCTAAACCGTCGCGGCACGCTTAACAAGGCATAAATCCTAGAGATGATATTGCCTTGCATTGAGGATGGTCTCCGCTGAAATCCATCGCATCCTCTAAAGGGATCCTAAAATTACAAGCTCAGGCTAAAAGACTCAAAAGCCGATTATCAAGATATTGTTGTTGAGAATACCGACCTGGCTAACCAGAAAAAATACGTAGAGCAATAAAAAATGATGGCAACTTCGCTCCTATCCATACTACTATGCCGAACAAAATCTTCTTGCCCAAAACACGTTAAATAAAATATATAAAGATGAAGTTTTGTCGGCTAAATGATTACCAAAATACTCCTCACCATCAATTTGGCTACAAAAAGGTATACACCCCTTAATCAACTAGTTTTTTGTATTTTCAGCTACTTTTTCGAGTTTCTAAGCATCAGTTGCAGGCGTCAAGATGAGAGATATAAACGGGCAAGCCTTGTTGGCTGGATCCTCAATGGCTCACTTTGTGTACGCCGAGGCCATGACATTGGATGGGGGCTAATCCGCTGCTGCCGATTCGATGACATTGAATAAGAGTGCGCCACAAGGTGGATAGGCGGCTCATAATGCGTTTAGTAGGTTTCCCCCTGGTGCTGATGACGATGCTCGATACATTGTGGGATGGATTATTCTGGAGCAGCAGCTTTCGGAATGATGGGTTTTGGGTGGTGTTTGGGGCCGGGTTTTCCCAGGCCATTGCCCAGAGCATTATTTTATTTGTCAACCAGGTGCGGCCCCTGCGGTTTGTGATTAGCCTGGTGTTGGCGGCCCTGCTGTTTGTGGTGGGCTATGGAACCTGGGCCTTCAGCATTTGGCTGGCCAGCGCTTGGCTGCTAGATGCCCCCATTTCCCTACGGGTGATCACCCAGAGTTTGACCCTGGGCTATTTGCCGCTGACCTTGAGTTTTTTAGGCGCTTTGCCCTACCTGGGGTTGCCGGTTCTACGGCTGCTGGCGGTGTGGAGTTTGCTGCTAGTGGTGGTCAGCTTTGAACAGTTGGCCAATCTCTCGGCCCCGCTGGTGATGGCCCATGTGGGGCTGGGCTGGGTGGTGATGCTGGTGCTTCAGCAAACCGTGGGCCAACCCTTGGTGAACTTTGGCCACTGGCTGACCAACAAGGTGGCTGGGGTGCAGTTGGTGGTGGATCAAAATCAACTGCGGACGCTGATTAACCAACGGGCCACAACGGAGGGATGGGGAACGTCGGACGCATCCTCTGGGACGACGAACAACCCGTCCAACCTAGATTTCACGGCAAAAAGCGCGGAAAATAGTCCTCAATCGCTAAATTCAACGATTTATCCAGATCCTTCAAGCCCCACCCCATGGGCCAAGCCTCAACCAGACTCCCCTCCATCCCGCCAAGAGCGGCTAGCCCGTGCCGCCACCGATCCTCGCATCCGGTGGCTGCGGCGATGGCTACGGTTGTTTTTGATTTACGGTGGGTTGGCCCTGCTCACCCTGGCGATCAGCTTTGCCCTAGAGCCTGTGCGCGATCTGCTGCTGCTGCTGTTTAGCCGCCTCAGTTTTACCCGATTGCCCACGGGGCCACTCTTTGAATTGTTTTGGATTGGCAGTTTGGCCCTAGTCGTGGCGGGGTTGCTGGCTCCCCTAGAAGCCCTGGGCTGGTGGGCCGGGTGGTATGGCGATACCGTGCAAACCCTGCCCCCCTTAGACCCTTCGGCCCTCGCGAACCCAGAAGCTCCGGCCATTCGTCGCTACATCGTTTATTTGGATGGCATCAATCAAGCCACGGCAGACTATCAGCCAGCGGTAGCCCAATATTTAGCGGAACTGGAGCATTGCCTTCCCGCCGATATGGCCCTCGTGAAGGGGTTAATGCCCTACTCGGTGCTGAACCGTTCCCTCACCCAGGGGCGACCGCTGGCCTTCTTTTGGCGCTCCACCAAGGCTATTTCCAAGCGGTTTGCGGGCTGGGTAGGGATGGTGATTAACCTGCGCAACTTGTTGATTGTGGCGGTTTCTGCCGACTCGCGCTACGGCCCCATCTATAACCAAGGCGTGGCCCAGCGGGTCTACGAAAGCCTGGTGCAGCACGGCTATCCTCTGGTGGGTGGCGTTCCCCTCACCCTGATTGGCTACAGCGGCGGTGGCCAAATTGCCATGGGCATCATGCCCTTTCTGCGGCAGGCCCTGTTTGCCCCCATCGAGGTGATTTCCCTGGGCGGCGTGATTAGCGGCAACGTCCGCGCCCTAGAGGCCGAGCAGCTTTACCATCTCGTGGGCGACCGGGACAAGGTGGAACGCCTAGGGCCGATCATGTTTCCCCGCCGCTGGCCTGTGACACGGCTGTCCTACTGGAACCGAGCCAAACGCCAGGGCAATATCACCTTCATTTCCCTGGGTCCAGTGGCCCACCAGGTGCCGGGGGGGGTGGTAGACCCCAATGCCTTTTTGCCCGATGGTCGCAGCCACCTCCAGCAAACCGTGGATCTAACCCTGGATATTCTGGTGGGCGATCTGCGGCAACAGCTCGATCTGCAAAAGGCCGAAATCTTCACCCAGGGCAACTACTACCGCTACCAAGCCGCCGACTTTAACCACCCCAGCTTCTATCCTCCCGGCCTTACGCCCCCGGCCCCCTGGTATCGGCCCGTGGCCCCCTGGGTAGGGCGGCTGATTTTGCCCGACCTAGAAGCCCGCCACCCCCAGGGCGATGTGGGGTTCGAGGTTCTCCACGCACCACCGGAATACGCCAACTGGATTGGCCAAGTGGTGCAGATCCACTGGCGGCCCGACCCCGACTTTCGGCGCGAGTTCCAGATCATCAGCCGCGATATTCATTTCAGTGCCGATGCCGAAGCCTCCCACCGGGACGGGTTAATTTTGCCCACTCGGCTGAACCATTGGCGGGTGGTGTCGCCGTTGGAATCCTTGGCGGGGGCGCGTCCGGTGGATGATGTGGTGGTGCAGTTGCCGGATCCGGTGATGGTGGAGTGGGTGCAGCCCTCACCCCTAGCCCCTCTCCCAGGAGGAGAGAGGGACAAGAGGTTGTTGCAGACTCAGGATTTAGCAGCGACTCAGGGTTTGGGAAGGAAAACGCTGCGGTTGACGGTGACTCAGGAGCCGATTCAGACCGCTGGGCGATTTTATGCCTTGGTGCGGTTTGTGGAACCCGTGGATGAAGCGGTAGAGCGGTTTCGGGTGGTGCATTTCAACCCGTCTACAGGTCAGTTTGATGGCCTGATCGAAACCCTGCGGTTGCCGACGGTGGTGTTGGATATCAACGACACCCCGGCCTCGGTGAATCAGGATTTAGAAAAATCTCCCCTCAACCAAGACGGTTGGTACATCTATGGGGCCTGTGCGGCCAGCGGCGAGTTTGTGGTGCAATCCCTGCGGCCTCGGCGGCTGTTTCAATTGCGCCCTGGGCGGTTTATTGGCAACCATCGCCAGGGACGGCAGTACCTAGAACGGGAATCTTGGCAAAATCTCGCCGCCAAGAAAAACACCCTGGAATCGGTGCTGATTGATCCTCGCTGGGCAGAGGCCGAAGAAGCTGTGGCCCAATGGCAGGAGGGAGATCAGGCCCTATTGGTGCATGTCTATGGCGGCATTGGCGGGGCTAAGGCGGAACCTGCCACCCAGGGGCCAGTGTATTTCGGCCATTTTTCCTACGGCATTGCGCGGGTGGTGCGAGAACCCATCGCCAACGAGCTTCAGTTTCAAATTCGCTACCACCAGGTCTATACCCACAATCGGCGCGGCCTAATTGCCGGAACGCTGGACTGGACGCTGTACATGGGCGACCGTCAGTGGGGCTTTGTGGGCACTCGGCCCGTGTCGGATATTTTGGTGAAGCTGCCCGCCTACACCGAACCCTTTGCCTTTGTCGGCAGCGCCTGGTCGGCCCTGGATGATCTGTGCCTAGAACTAGAAATCATGACCGCCCGCTACCGCACCGGAGACGGCAGCGGCGTCACCTACATCGGCCCCGCCAACAACTGCGCCCAAGACTCGAACCAGGCCATGTATGCCAGCGCCAAATACCTAGAAGACGCCATCCTAGAACACCGCGCCAAACTCAAAGCCTGGGAAAAGCGCTACCCCCAACAGGCCCAACAGTTGCGACAACTCATCCACTTTCGTAAAGCCATTCAGCGACAACTCTTGCCCTTTGGCAGCGCCCGCGCTGATTGGGAAACGGCCGACGACACCCTCGGCAGTAACCTCTCGGACTATCCCCTCAAAACCCTGGGCCGAGGGTTACTAAGCTGGCGCACCATGCTCCCCCGCAAAGCCAGCGATACCATCACCGAACTCTGCCTCGACCACGGAGCCGCCCTCTGGGTGCTGCGCACCAACCAAGTCGGCGGCGACAACCCCGACATCGAACCCGTCGCACCCTTCACGCTGTAACGTTGCCACTCACCGGATGCAGATAACCTTTGAAACGCAGTAGAAGCTACACTAAGTTCCGGTGCAGTAGGCTTGTTAGACCAAAGCCAGGAACAATACTTTTATTGCCAGAATTAAGTTTTCCTCACAATTTAGTTCCATCTCTAACGAAGAATCTGATCTTCCAACCAGTCTGAAAATTCCTCTGGAGAATTTACCCCTTGAAAGGCTCTTCTGGCTTTTAGGTGATCCCTGTAAACTAGATCACAGTTAGTTAGACTGTAGCTGCTATGGACTTTCACCTCGATACTCTATTGACCACAGTATCTTGCTCGAAGTCATTGACAGTCGCCGTCAAAACGAGATCATTGAAGTGCTTAACCAGCAACCGATTGAGGTGCGTGAGCAGGTTGAGGAAGTCAGCGTAGACATGTGGGGAGGATTTCCCAAAGTTGTACAAACTGTGTTTCCCAATGCGAAATTAGCATTTGACCGTTTTCATGTCATGCAACCTATCAACAAGGAACTGAATAAGATTCGCAAGCAAACAAAAATGACCATCAAAGGAAGTCAGTTTACTTTATTGAAAAATAGTGATGATCTAACAGAAGAAGAAAAGATTAAGCTTGACGCTATTCTAAGCCATTTTCAACGCTTAAGGAAAGCTTAGGAATTAAAAGAGGAGTTCAGAAGAATTTTTGAGACCCATCAAATGCCTGAGGACGGTAAGACAGAGATTTTACGATGGCTCAAAAAAGCCCAGACCGTTTACTGTGACGTTATTCAGACCGTCCGAAACCACTTGGATGGGATTTGCAATTATTTTCTCAGTCGAACAACGAGTGGCGTGATGGAAGGGATCAACAACAAGCTTAAACTCATCAAGCGGCAAGTCTATGGATTTACTAACTTTGAAAACTTCCGTGCCCGTCTGTTAGCCTGCCTCTCTCATTAACTACACTTATCACCATGAAGTTAGAAGAGCCTGGTCGATTAGCAAGTATTCTCGAAAGGTAGGAATACTGCGATAGGCGACAAACTTCTCGCCGCGATCATAATTTTGTGTGAATTTTGACAGCACTTCCGCCACAAAACAGGGATTAATCACCGTATCTTTGCGACCTTCCTGGAGGGTTAGGGGTTTCGGTAAAACCATCACATCAGGGTAGGTGTAGAGACTTTTATCCGGTATCCAAAGGCGTTGATCGGCATAAAACACTTCGTTGGCTTGCCCCTTCAAGCCCAAGCTGAGCGCAATATACAAGTTACCGCTGATGCGGTTGTGCCCCGGCGTTCCCCCAGTCATTGGGATAATCTCTCCATTGCGGTATTCATGGCGTTCCGCTGACGCTAGCTCAAGCGCGAGGTACTCGTCAGCGGTGTACGGTTTGGCCTGTGGTTGAGCAATCATGGGAGGCTACCCCAGCGTTAAGTTACTGTTCTCCGGTGATAGAGAGGGAATCGACCCAAATGCGGGGGCAAAGACCACCGGGGGTGATCTCCACCTGGGGTTCGACGTGGATAATCGCCTTTAGCAGGTCGCGGAAGTCTCCGGCCACGGTGGCAGATTCGACGCTGACCCGTTCGCCCTGGTTAATCAGCCAGCCATCGAAGGGCAGGGAGAAGGAGCCTTGCAGGGAATTGACCCCGGCATGGAGGGCTTGCAGGTCGTCGATGAGGATGACGTTGCTGACGTTTTCGAGGCTGAACTCGCTGGAGGATTCTGTCCCTGGTAGCACATGGTAGTAGCTGGGGCCAACGGAAACCTTTGCGCCAATGCTAGCGTGGCCCGTGGGGGAAGCGCCCATGCGTTTGGCGGTGCCAGCGCTGTGGAGGAACTGGGTAAGCACGCCCTTTTCGATGATGGGCACGCGGCGGGTGGGGGTGCCTTCGCCATCGAAGGTTTCGGCACTGATGTTTTCGGGGTGGAGGGCGTCGTCGTAGACCGAGAGCAGTTCCGAGGCCACCACGCTACCGAGGGAGTCCGGCGTGGACAGACTGCGGTGATCCAGAATGCTCTGGGCGTTGTACATGTTGGAGAAGGCCCCCAACAGGCTGAGGAAGGCTTCCCCGGAAAACACCACCCGGTACTTACCAGAGGCGATTTTGTCGTAATTCAGATGGCTGATGGTCTTGTCGGTAGCTTCCTTTAGACAGCCCTCCACATCCAGCAGCGACAGCCCCCGATCTACCCGCACCGCCCCAGCAGAGCGGGGTTTGCGGCCCTCCTGCTCCGTTTTGCTGTAGAGGTAGACCGAGGCGTAGGAGCGAGCCTCCTGGCGCAGGGCTCCGGCGCTGTTGAGGTAAAAGCGGTTGATGCTGCGCTGGGCAAGGCCGTTGTAGGGCACGCTGGCAATGGCGGGATGGGCTTCTAATAGCTGCTTTTCTAGGGTCACCAGTTGCTGAATCAAATCCC
>CAZWNR010000201.1:0-2434 GCA_964635665.1 uncultured bacterium
TGTAGTGTACCCCTAGACTCGAAGGCATGGTGATCCTTAAGGTGTTGGTAGGTGGCTTCGCTAACCTGAATGCGATCCACCACGCCCTGGGATTCAAGGCGACTAGCCACGTTTACCGCATCGCCCCAGAGGTCGTAGCTGAATTTTTTGATGCCAATCACCCCCGCCACCACGGGGCCAGTGTTAATACCAATGCGTAGGCAAAAGGGCTGGCCGTCTTTGCGCTGAAAGGTTTTGATCACCCGCTGCATCTCTAAGGCCATGGCCATGACGCGGTGGGCGTGGTCGGTCTGGGGCATGGGCAAACCACCAACCACCATGTAGGCGTCGCCGATAGTTTTGATTTTTTCGAGTTCCCACTGGTCGGCAATGGTGTCGAAGGCGGAGAAGATATCGTTGAGTAGGCAGACCAATTCCGTGGGGGGAAACTGCGCCGCCAGTCCGGTGAAGTCCACCAGGTCGGCAAAGAGAATGGTGGCTTCTTCAAACCGGGAGGCAATGGCTTTTCCGGTTTCCTGCTTAAGCTGGTCGGCAATACTGACGGGAAGAATGTTGCGCAGCAGCCGTTCCGATTTTTCCTGGGCCTCAATGAGGGCAGCTTCCGCCTGCTTGCGTTCCTGAATTTCGTGGCGCACCCGGTCGAACATCTGGCCAAAGGCGTGGGTAACGTCTCCCAGCTCGTCTCTGCGAGTCATCGAAAGACTGTAAAAGGAAGGAGGCTGATCGCGGCTGACGGCTTCCCCTGCGGCGATCAGGTCATCGCGCAGGTACAGCAACGGGTTAATCAGCAGCCGTTCTAAAACGAGGATGGTAGCCAGGGTAACAAAGAGGGAGATAATCACCACCAGCCCCGCAATGGAGAGGGCATAGCGCAGCAGTTCGCGCCCTACCCCGCTGGCATCATGACGGACGGCTAGGATGTACTGATCGTTGAAGCTTTGGCTGGGCCACACCACATCGTAGCGGGCGGGGTTGCGGTGAACTTGGCGGCGCACCTCCGTGGGGGCGAGGTTGGTCAGATCGATCTGGGGTGGCTCGCCAAAGGTTTGTACTAGGGTGCCGTCGGAGCGATAGAGTGCGGCCCCCCGCACCACCGAATCGGGCCGCAGGTTATTCTGCGAGGTTTCTAGTACTTCTAGGGGCGATTGGTTGGCTATCATGCCCGCCTTCACCGCAAACAGTACCTCCTGAGACACCTGCTCCAGGGCTTTGAATTGTTCCTGCCGCCGCCGATGGAACGAGGGAATAAAAATGACCGCCTCAATGATGAGCAGACTGAGAAACACCCATCCCACAATTTGGCGCGATAGTCGAGATCGCAGCAGCCCTACCGATGATTGCAGCAAACTAGCCATAGATCGATTGTGATAAACCGCCGGTTATTCTCCATTTTCGCTACACCCTGAAGCTTTTGGTCTGCCCCTTGCAACCTAGCCTTCCAGGCTGAGGATTCGCTGAGGGACGCGCACCTCCGGCTTCCCGAATCTGTTGCCCTGGTTCTTCCCCCTGGTCATCCCTAGGTCGATAGGCCGATCCTAACGTTCACCATTTCTAGGAGGCCATCGGGACAGAGTGGGCCAAAGCCTCCTGATTCTTCCCTACTGCTTAACGAAAGTTTGCAACAACCCGCTGGCAACGATCAAAGGGGAACGGAAACCGATAAAGTAAGCCCTATGTATGATGACGATCTCACTACCCTAAACCCAGATTCGGAGTTTGCCGACCCCCTTGATGCCCTAGGGCCAGTGGAGGACTCCGAAATACCTCAGTATGACCCGGAGGTAATGCTGCCGCTGCTGAAGGCTATCGATCCTCAGCAGCGGATGCTGGCCGCCCGTGCCTTCTGTGAACTGGAGGAGCCTAGGGCCGTCGCGGCATTGATCGCCCTGTTGGCGGATCGCTGCCCCCTGGTGCGGGTGAGTGCCGCCTATGCTCTGGGCCGCAACCCCGCCGCCGAGGCCGTAGAGCCTTTAATTAGCCAGCTTCATCAAGACTGGAATGGCTATGTGCGCAAGGGCTTAGTGTGGGCCTTGGGAAATGTCCACGATGCCCGCACCCTAGAACCCCTGATCGCCGCCCTTAAGACCGACATTTCGGCAGTGCGGCTGTGGGCAGCTAGTGCCCTCGCCCAAATGGCCCAGGTCAGCTACGAAGCGGTGATTGCCGCCATCCCGCCCCTGATTGAGGCCATGCGCCGGGATACCGTGCCCGCCGTGCGCAGCAATTGTGCCTGGGCCATCGGCCAGCTTTGCCGAGAACTGCCCTCCAACGTGGTCTACCACACAGCGGTGGATGCCCTGATTGAAACCTTTGCCGAAGACCAAGACCTGGGTGTGCGCGAGGATGCCCGCACGGCCATCCTCAAAGTTGGCGATACCCGTGGGCTTCAGGTGATCGAGGAAATCGAGCGGGATGGCTTTTTTCTGTGATCGTG
>CAZWNR010000201.1:2534-7141 GCA_964635665.1 uncultured bacterium
GTGGGCTTCAGGTGATCGAGGAAATCGAGCGGGATGGCTTTTTTCTGTGATCGTGCCGCCCGGAGATCCGCTGGCAGAACAGATGAACAGGAGAGATCAAAGGTAGACCCCCGTAGTAGTCTGGCCCAGCTAACGTGATGCCATAGAAGAGATTGATCAAAGGATGGAAGGCTCAGGATTGGAGCAGGTTACGGATCTTTTTAATGCCTGCATCTAACCTACTCTCTTAGCTGTGTCGTACCCCTACTCAAACATTGGCCGACCTATTGACCTGCACAATAGGGGTGGTGGTTATGGTAAGCGCAGGGATGGAGGGCGCAGGGATGGAGTATGTCTTGGCCCAGGCAGGGGTGGCGGTGTTCGCCATTTCGGGGGTGCTGTCGGCAGCGCAGCAGCGACTGGATATTTTCAGCATTGTGGTGGTAGGGCTGCTGACGGCCATTGGCGGCGGCACCCTGCGGGATGTGATTTTGGATGTGCCGGTCTTTTGGCTGGTGGATCTCACCGCCTTTTGGGTGGCGCTGGGGGCATCCTTTGCCACGTTCCTAGGCTTTCGCTTTATCCTCAAACTGCCGCCCCGACTGCTGGCCTATCTGGATGCCATGGGGGTAGCGTTATTCTCGATACAGGCCATTGATAAAACCCTGTCCCTAGAACATCCGGCAGCGGTGGCGGTGGTGATGGGATTGATCACTAGCATCGCTGGGGGCATTCTGCGGGATGTCGTCACCCATCGACCGACCATGCTGCTGTCGCGGGAACTCTACGCCACCCCGATTGTGCTGGGGGGTGCCCTCTATGTGTTGCTGCTGCGGGTGATTCCCTCTCCCCTAGGTCGGCTGGTGGCCATGGGACTGATTTTTAGCATTCGGGCGGTGGCGATTCGCTGGCAGTTGTTTTTACCCCTGCGCCTCACCCTCAAGGTCGATCCCCATCAGTTTGACCCACCACCGGATACCTAACCTCGATAAATCCGGGTGCTATGGGGCCTAGTGATCTTTGCGTTCGTTGGCAGTCAACCGAGTCATTAGCCAATTGAGGCGATGTTTTAGAATCTGCCAAGTGCGCTGCCAGAGGGGTTTACGCTTCGGCAGAGTAACCACAATGGCTCCCTGAACGTAGGCGACCTGCATGGCCCGATCCTGAACTGGGGTGGGCAGAGGAACGCTGTGCTGAAAGTGATTAATGCCGATGCCAATACCGAGGGGATGGTGGTAGCCCGACTGGCGCTGGCCAAAGAAGGTAATGCCATGGGCGCTGGCCCGCACCTGCACCGCACGGGGATCGACACCGGGAAGAAATGCGGTAACGAGGATGTCGTCGTCGGTTTCTTGCAGTTCCACCGAGGGCACCTGTACCCGACCGAAGGGGGCCACATCCAGGGGCATGAGGGCGGCGGTGATGGCATCTAGTTGGGCCTGGGCAGCGGTGAGATCCCAAACGGATGACCAGAGGGTGCTTGGCATAATCTCCTCCCTTGCAGTGGTTGAGTGACGGGCGGGCGGGCGGCCTCCCCCGAATGACTTACCTCCATGATGGCGGGTGGGGTGGCGGGGAAGGTAGGGAGGAAAGCCCCCGGCCTGGGGGTGTATAACCGACCGGGGGCGGGAACAATAGCAACACACCATTGGGGGATAGATCGTTGACTACAGAACGTGCCTACTGGGTGGCCTGGGCTGAGGCTAAGGGGGTGGGGTCGGTGTTGCTGAAGCGGTTGCACAGCCACTTTGGCAGCTTAGCGGCGGCATGGCAGGCCGATGATGGGGCACTGCTGGAGGTGGAGGGGATTGGGATCTTGCTGGCCTCGCAGTTGGCCGACTATCGCCAGCGGGTGGATCCTGATCAGTGCCTAGGCGATTGGGAGGAAAAGGGAGCGAATTTTTGGACCCCCGCCGACCCCGACTATCCGGCACTGCTGTACGAAATTACCGACCCGCCGCCCTTGCTCTACTACAAAGGCCGCACCGAATTGGCCCAGGCCGTGCAGACCATGCCCTCGGTGGGAATTGTTGGCACCCGCGACCCGTCGAACTACGGCCAACGCTGGACTCGCCGCATCGTTCAACAACTGGCCCGCCACGATGTGATTGTGGTGTCGGGTCTTGCCAGCGGCATTGATCGCTGCGCCCACAGCCAAGCCTTGGATAGCAAAGGCCTCACCATTGCCGTACTGGGCACCGGGGTAGATCGAGCCTATCCCTGGAGTAACCAAGCCCTACAAGCCCGCATTGCCGAAGAGGGTCTGTTGCTGAGCGAACACCCCAACGACACCCCACCCGACCGCACCCACTTCCCTCGCCGCAACCGCATCATCGCCGGACTCAGCCGCGCCACCGTGGTTACAGAAGCCCCCCTGCGATCCGGTGCCCTGATCACCGCCCGCCTCGCCAACGACTATGGCCGCGAGGTCTACGCCCTACCCGGTTCCTTAGATAATCCTGCCAGCCTGGGGTGCCTAGACCTAATTCGCCAAGGGGCGCAGATGATCTGGGACGACACCACCCTGATCCAAGACTTGGGCCAGATTCCCCAACTCGATGCCCCGCCGACTCAGGCCGCCGCTGCTAAAAGCTCATCAACCTCAGCCAAGACCTCAGGCAAGATCTCAGGAAAAACTTCCAGAAAAACAGCGCCACCCCAGGGTTCCCTTAGCCCTCGGCCTGCCCCCGCCAACCTGTCCCCCGACCTAGCTGCCGTGTTAGATGCGGTCCCCCTCGAACCCATCACCCTCGATCACCTCGTCCAGCACCTCAATCGGCCCACTGGGGACATTCTCAGCAGCTTGCTGCACCTAGAACTGGAGGGATTGGTGAACCAAACGCCCCCCGGTAGCCACCGCTATCAGCGCTGTTAAGGGGATGGCCAAGCCAGAAGTTCCCACTTCATTCAGCGCCCCACAACCGCTGAGTCACGATAGCCCTCCGGTGGGGTGGGGAAGCCCAGAAAAGCGATCTATTATCGGTTGGGTATTCGTGCCCCCTACCCCCGTTGCCCAGAGGGAATCCTGTCGTGCAGTTTTTTCAACAAGCCCAGCCCCCCCTACGTTTTTTGCCGCCCCAGCCCAACCCAACGGTGATTGGGGTGACGCGCCTACTCATGCCGTACTGGCTGCGCTGGCGAGAGAATTTGCAGCGGATAGAGTCTCGCAATGTAGATCCGCTGGTGTATCTGATGCGGGATTTCCAGGCCCAAAAGCATCGTTTTCTGCTGGCCTTTCGGCACCCCAGCCCCCAGGATGCCTTTTGTATGGCCCACCTGCTGTGGTACGACGTGCCCCGTCGCGCTAGGGAACTGGGGGTTGATCTCGATCCGCCTCACGCCCACTTTATCTACGACCGGGGCATACCCCTGTGGGCGGGATCTTGGGTGGGTGGGTTCTATGCCCGCCTGGGCGGCACCCCGATTCAACGGGGCAAGTTGGATCGCCAAGGCTTGCGCTCGGCCCGTCACCTGTTTGCCCATGGTCAATGGCCGATGGCCGCCGCCCCAGAGGGCGGCAATAATGGCCACACAGAACTGGTTAGCCCCCTAGAACCGGGCATTGCCCAGATGGGCTTTTGGTGTGTTAGCGACCTCCAGGAGGCCGAACGCCCGGAGCAGGTATCGATCCTCCCGGTGGGGATCACCTACGAATACACGCCGCCCCCCTGGGATCGCCTGGATCAGTGGCTAGACCGTCTGGAGCGGGAAACGGGTCTCTCGACGACTCAGGCTCAGTCAGCTAATCCAGCAGACGTGGCAGGAACCTCAGAACTCGACGCGACGGACTTGATGGGCCTCACCGACGCCACCATGCAGCGTCGCTATCAACGCCTGCTGGCCCTGGGCGAACACCTGCTTGGCGTCATGGAAGACTACTACCATCGGGTGTACCAAATGCCCTTGACGGCACAGCCTATGGCCTTTTCGGAGCGTCTGGAGGTGTTGCGCAATGCCGCCTTGCAGGTGGCGGAAACCTACTTTCAACTGCCTCCCCGTGGCACCATGATCGACCGCTGCCGCCGCATTGAACAGGCGGGATGGGAACGCATCTTTCGCCAGGAATTGGGGGAGGATCAGCCCCTCTCCGCCGTGGCCCGTGGCTTGGCCGACCGAGAGGCCGAGGAATCTAGCCTGCGGATGTGGCACATGCGATTGGTGGAAAATTTTGTGGCCGTCACCGGGCAGTATGTGCAAGAACGCCCCACCGCCGAACGCTTTGCCGAAACCCTGATGATTGTGCGGGATATTGTCTGGCTGATTAAGGGCCAAACCCCCTTCCCTCGGCCCAAACTTGGCCCCCAGGTGGCCACCGTTACCGTGGGCGAACCCATTTCCGTGAGTGATCGCTGGCCCGATTACCAAGCCAGCCGCAAACAGGCCGTCGCCCAGTTCACCACCGATCTACAACTCGCCCTAGAGCACCTCATCCACAAGGAAGACGCTCAATGATGGCCAAGGCTGAATCGAGGGCTGAGCGGCCCTAAAGCTGGCTAGGGTCGATGCCCAATTCCCTCAACTTGGCAAAGGCACGGTCGCGTTCTTGCTGAGCTTGGTCGCGTTCCTGCTGAAGCTGTTCCCGTTCCACGATCACCTCCTCTGGATCTTGGAAGCGATCTCCGTTGGGA
>CAZWNR010000202.1:0-7121 GCA_964635665.1 uncultured bacterium
CTCTGGCACAAAGGTGGTGAAGTAGGCGTATTTTCCGGTTTTCTCCTTCACGGCATGTGCTACGGTTGCCAGTTCAGTGTAGGTAGTGGGAGGTTCCACTCCGGCCTGTTCTAGCAGGGTTTGGTTGTAAAGGGTGACGTTGGTGGTGAGATACCAAGGAATACCAAAACTTTGGCCGTTAAGGGTGTTGGCCTGCCAAATGTTGGGCAAATACACCGCCCGATCCGCCTCGCTCACCTTGTCATCCAGGGGCAACCAAGCATTGCGGCTGGCCAGTTGGGCGGCAAAGTCGGGGTTGAGGTTCACCACATCGGGGGCGGTGCCAGCGGTAACGGCGGTGAGGATTTTGCTCTGCATATCGGCCCAGGGTACATCCACCCAGCGCACGGTAACGCCCGGATTTTCCGCCTCGTACTGGGCAATTAGCTCGTTGAAATAATCCGTGAAATCCGGCTGAAGCTGCATTGTCCAAAACTCAACTTCCTGGCCACTCTCTGCTCCCGTGCCCTCACCTGACCCGCTGGGTTGCCCACCACCACAGGCGACGAGCCAACTGAGCAGCAAGCCCGTGAGGGCAAGAAGGGTGTAGCGAAGCCAGGAACGTCGTTTCATGGGGAGTTGGGGATATCTGAATGTAGTTGGCCCTCACCCTAAATCCCTCTCCCATGGGGGGAGGGACTTTGAAGGATTTCCGGCTCCCCTCTCCTTCCTGGGAAAGGGGGTGGGGGTGAGGGCTAGGGGGACTTTGCGATCCACTCGGGATACCCGAGCTATGGTCACAACACATCAAAACCCTGTCTAGCAGGAGTTACCCTATCCTACCGCTAGGCGGAACTACCAACGGCGCGGTTGAAAGGTGGCATCGTTGAGGATGACAACGCTATCCCCCGATTGCGCCATCACAAACAGCCCTTGGCGGTAGGCGTAGCGGGCTACATCGTCGGGCACCACCATTCCGGCCACGGCTCCCATGGCGCGGACATCGCCGTAGCGGGGCATCAGCCGCTTAAATTTACTCAGCCGTTTTAGGTGCTCATCCACATCGGCCTGGGTGAGTTTGCTTTTCGCTGCCACCAAAATAGCCTCGGTGGAGTTCATGACCAGCAGGTCAATGTCAATGCCTTCATCCCCCCGTCGAGCCGAGGCTTCAGGATAAAACTCATGAATGGTAATTCCAAAATTCTGAAATAGGCTTGCGATTACAGGCTGTACCTGCCACTGCACAAATTCACCGACACAGTTGCCCCACTTGGCAAGCTGCTCATTTAGCGTCTGGTTTTGTGGCGGCAACGGGCATTCCGTTTCCCGAAATCGCTGATCCGTTTCCTGGAAGAGCTGATCTAACCGCTCATCGGTTTCCCGGAACCGACGCTCGGTTTCCTTTTGGGCCTCTGCTAGTTCGCCTAAAATTCGCCAGACTTCTTCGGATGTGGTTGCCATGGTCGTTAAATCCCACCAAACGCTAGGGCGCTTAAATCTATGGTAACTGACCGATCTAGGGCTACCGTGTCAGCTTTTGGGATCCCCCTAATACCAAATGCTGCTTGGCTACCCCCGATTCCTCAGCGGTGCATTGCGGCTCATCAAGGTGGTCAGGACATAGATATGTAGATGGTGAAGCCGCGAATGCACCCTACGAGTCTGTCTTTTGACAATCGGGGTTGTGGGATTCGTATTTGGTATAAATCCCCCTTACAAAGGGGGACTTTGAACCCGGTACAAAGGGGAACTTTGAGACAAAGGGGGACTTTGAGTCCGGTTCCCCCCTTAGCAAGGGGGGCTAGGGGGGATCCATCTTCGGATCAATGGCACTGGGGGCGAGGGGACATCGCCCCTACGGTAGCGGGTTGTTTTTTTACAGGATCACCTTGACCTGTTGGGCGCAGGCGATGGCGCGTTCCTTGGCTTGTTCCACGGTGTCGCCCAGGGCGAGGGCAACGCCTAGGCGGCGGTTGGGGGTGGCGTTGGGTTTGCCGAAGAGACGTACTTTGCTGGTGGGAATTTGCAGCGCAGCTTCCAAGCCTTCGTAGCGGGGGCCGTCGCTTTTGCCGGGGGAGAGGATTACCGCCGAGGCTCCGGGCTGGATTTGGGTGATTTCGCCGATGGGCAGGCCCAGAATGGCCCGAACGTGCAGTTCAAACTCTGACTGGTGCTGGCTGACTAGGGTGACCATGCCCGTATCGTGGGGGCGGGGGCTGACCTCGCTAAAATAGACGGTTTGGGCTTGGTCGGGGTCTCCGGCGATGAACAGTTCCACCCCAAACAGGCCCCAGCCGCCCAGGGCGTCGGTGATTTGGCGGGCGATGGCTTGGCAGGTGGCCAGGGTATCGGGGTGGAGGGGGCAGGGTTGCCAGGATTCGCGATAGTCGCCGGACTCTTGGCGGTGGCCGATGGGCGGGCAGAAGTGGGTGCCGTCGCTAGCCCGCACCGTCAGCAGGGTAATTTCGGTGTCGAAGGGGATGAAGCCTTCCACAATCACCCGGTCGCTTTTGCCCCGTCCGGCTTCGCGGGCGTAGGCCCAGGCGGCTTTGATTTCAGCTTCAGACCGCACGGTGCTTTGGCCCTTGCCGGAGGAACTCATGATCGGCTTCACCACGCAGGGCAGGCCCACCGCATCCACGGCGGCGAGATACTCGGCTTCGGTGGCGGCAAAGCGGTAGGGGGAGGTTTTTAGGCCCAGTTCCTCGGCGGCGAGGCGGCGAATGCCCTCCCGGTTCATGGTTAGTTGGGTGGCGCGGGCGGTGGGAATCACTCGCCAGCCCTCGGCCTCTAGGGCAACCAGGGTATCGGTAGCGATGGCCTCCACCTCCGGCACAATCAGGCTGGGCTGTTCCTGGGTGATCACCCGCCGCAGGGCCTCGCCATCCAGCATGTCGATCACGTGGCGGCGGTGGGCCATGGCCATGGCGGGGGCATGGTCGTAGCGATCCACCGCAATCACCTCTAGGCCTAGGCGAATCGCCTCTAGGGCCACCTCGCGCCCCAGTTCGCCCGACCCCAGCAAAAGCAAACGCTGGGCCGATTCAGTCAGAGGGGTACCAAGGGAGAGGGACATGGGGCAACAGTGGGGTAAACGATCATGTTTCTCAATATTAAGTGCTCAGTTTTCAGAAATCTCGCTAACATCGCCAGTATGAAGCCCACCATCCCTAAGCCAACGTAGGTTGGGCAACGTTGGTTGGGCCGGAGCACCGCGCAGCGTTATCCACCAGGACGCATCCCTATTTCGTTCTTACCGAGGACGAGGCCATTTTTCCATGGGCTCGCTTTTAACCTCGGTATGACCCGTTGAAGTCCTTTCCCCGTGCCCTTTTCAACAAAAGTGGAAATTCTCAAACAAATTGTGTACCATTCGTTAGCACATTTGGGGCAGGGGCTTTCTACACCCTTTCTCAATCGCTGAAAATCCTAGTCTGACAAGGGTTTCAGGAGATTGAGGTAAAACCTGTAAAAGCACTGCTGCGATGGGTCGGGCTGCTGTTCATTTACCCCTTTGCGGATACTGCCGTGGATAGTTTAAAAGCTCTTTTTAATCGCAAACCTCGGGGTGTGGGCATCGAGCTAACCCCGGATCGAGTCACCCTGGCCCAGATTAAAAAGCAGGGCACCAGTTTTAAGCTCGCCGCCCTCGAGTCGGTAGAACTGCCGGAGGGCGTCTACGAGGAAGGCCAAATTATTGATACGGCGGCCATGGCCGATGCTATCCAAGCCGTGCTCACCCAGAGCAAGGTGAAGGTAAAACGGGCCACCACCGCCATTCCCGGTCGGGCCATTGCCAAGATTATCCCGGTTCCCGCCGAGCTAGATGACGAAGAACTGCGGGAGATGGTGCTCAACCAGGAAGCCAGTCTCTACCTGCCCTTCCCCCGCGAAGAGGCCGATGTGGACTACCAAAAGCTGGGCTACTTCGTTGATGAGGACGGCATCGAAAAGGTGAAGGTGCTGCTGGTGGGGGTACGCAAGGATTTGACCGACCCCTACGTTGATGTGTTTGCCCAGGCTGGTTTAGCCCTCAATGTGTTGGAAACCTCCAGTTTCGCCTTAATTCGCACCATTCGTGAACAATTGCGGCAGTTTACGCCCCAGGAGGCTGCCGCAGTGGTGGATATTGAGTTTGAGAGCACCGAAATTTCCATTGTGGTGGATGGAGTGCCCCACTTTTCCCGTACGGTGCCCACCGGAACCTTTCAAATTCAAAGCGCCCTCAGCCGCGCCATGAACCTGCCGCCATCTCGCAATACAGATTTGCTCCAGGGCATGACGGTACCCATCCAGAGTATGGATACGGTAGGGGCGGTACAGGTGGGCGGCGGCACCAACCCCGGCACCACGGCCATGATGCGGGTGTTGGGCGAACTATCCGATGAACTGCGTCGGTCCATCGACTTTTACCTCAACCAAGAAGAGGAGATGGAGGTGGCCCAGCTGTTGCTGGCGGGGCCAGGAGCCTCCATTGGCCAGCTCGATGAGTTTTTGGCCCAGCGGTTGAGCATTCCCACTAGCCAGATCGACCCGATTTCGGCCCTCTCCCTGGATGTGGCTGAGGAGATTCCTGAGAATCAGCGGGCGGGCTTGGCCACGGTGATCGGGTTGGGCCTACGGGAGGTGATGTAGCCATGTATAGCCTCGATATTAACTTTCTCAAGGATCGCGAGCCTAAGGTCTATGAATCTAAGCCCAAGGCTCGTGGGGGCGGTGGCGGCGGCGGTGCTCCGGCAGCGGATCGACGACCGCTGCTCTACGGTCTGCTGGGGGCACTAGTGCCCATTGGCTTGGTGGGGGGCTACTGGCTGGTGAGCCAGGGGCAACTGCGGCAGCTCCAAGCTCGCAAGGTGACCTTAGATGGAGAACTAGCCCAAATTCAGGCTCAACTTACGGAAATCAGCGGTATTCAGGGCCAAATTGATGCCGTCAAGGCTGAAAACAGCGCCTTTGCGGGGGTATTCAACCAAATTGTGCCCTGGTCGGCCCTGCTAGAGGATATCCGCGACCGCACCCCCACCCGGATCCAAATTACCACCATCACCCAGGACGGGGGATCTGCCTCCGCCATTGACCCGGAGGCCGCGCGGTCTTTGGCGGGCGGGGTCGTCATTGAGGGGGTGGCCTGCTCCTTCGAGGATATTAACGACTTTACCCTGGTGCTCCAGCGGTCACCGTTGTTGGAGGCTTCTTCGGTAGCCATCACCGAATCCGAGCAGCAGGATGAGTTGCTGGATCCACTGGTGGATGGTCGGTGCCCTGGCACCCCCCCCAATGTGCCCAGCTACCTGGTGGACTACACCCTTCGGGCCAACATTACCGATACCCCCGCCGCCGAGTTAATTGACGAGCTGGAGCGTCAGGGGGCAGTTGGCCTCGTAGCCCGGTTACGTGCCCTCAGAGAAACAGGAGTGATCGAGTAATGGCGGCATCTGGAGATTTCCTTCCCGGAGAGGATCAACTTGGGGAAGTTGGCCCTACTTACCCCACCGTGTTTGGGCTAGAGCTTACTCCCCCAGCCCAGGCCCTAGCCATTGTGCTACTAGGGGTGGCAGCGTCCTTCGCCCTTTACAACTTTTTGGTGCGGCCCGTGCGGCAGCAGATTACCGCCGCCAATCAGGCGGTGAACGACGTACAAGCCCAGGTGGATCAGCAGCGGGCCAGTCTTCAAGAGGTAGCCGTCCTCCAGGCTCAGTTGGATGAAGCCATCCAGCAGCGGGTGGCCATCTACGATCTGCTTGGCACCAGCACTACCCTCGACACCCTACTCATCGACATCAACCAGCAGATCCAAAACAGCAATGCAGCCATTGAGGATGTGCTGCGCTCCGACTTTGACCGGATCGATCAAGGGCAACTAGCATCCCTGGGGCTAAACCAGGCCCAGGTGACCCAAATTCGATCTCAGTTTGCGGGCGATCCAGTGATTCAGCGGGTGCTCTATGCCTCGGAACTGTGGCAGTTTACGCCCTCCCAGGTGGTGCCCTGGACAGCCGCTCCCCCAGAGCTTCAGGGCAAGATCAATTCCCAAACGGTGGAAGTGAGTATGCAGGCGCTGTTCCCTCAAACCCTGAACATCCTGCGCAACATCGAGCGCCTAGAACCCCTGATCATCATTCGCAACCTAGAGCAAGAACAGGCCCCCCTGCGCGGTGGACTTTCTGAGGAGGATGTGCAGGGGCTAACCCGTCCGCTCAATACCACCTTCACCCTGGAAGTGCTGGTGCCCGCCATTGATCCATCTACGCCACCGCCACCGCCACCGCCACCGGAGGCCGCCGCTGGAGCCGAGGGCGCACCGCCGCCAGAAGGCGCACCCCCAGCCGAGGGCACACCCCCTCCCTAGGACAAGCCAAGGCCGCCTAGGGCATCATCTACCATCACCGCTCGCGTCTTTTCCCTGCCGTCAATTCCCCCGCCATCGCAACCGTGAATGAGGAGTGAACCGTGAATCCCTTAACTCGCCTGTCCCCCCTATTGATGAGTGGTGCTCTCCTAGCGCTGGCCGCTGCCCCGGTCTCGGCCTCCACCAGCATCACCAATGTGCGCCTCAACCCCACTGCCACGGGCCTAGACCTGGTATTGGATACCGAAGGCGACAGCGGTAATGTCTTCACCGTTAACCAGGGCAATACCCTGCGGGCGGATCTCACCCGCACCCAGCTCAACCTGCCCGATGGCAGCTTCCAGCAGGCCAACCCCGCCCCTGGGATTGCCATGGTGTCGGTGGTGCCGCTGGATGCCAATAGCGTGCGCGTCACCGTTGAAGGCACCGACCAAGCCCCCACAGGTGCGGTAGAGACCAACGGCAATCGGGTGGTGCTCTCCATTCGCAATGATGGCCAAACGGCCCAGGCCCCTACCCCCGTCCCCGAAGCCCTGACCACGGTTCCGGCCCCTAGCGCGCCCTTGGCCCAAACCGCCCCCGCCGCGACTCCCTTGGCTCAGGCTACCCCCGCCGAACCTACCCCTGCCACGCCACCCCCCGCCCAGCCCGATGTGCTGGTACCCAACCCTGAGGTGGTGATCGACGGCGTACCTGTGCCCCAACCCCAACTGCAACAGGCTCCCCCCGTCCTCCCCCGCGCCGTGGCCCCCCCGGTGGGGGGTAGGGGGGTTGCAGAGTACGCGAGCATTTA
>CAZWNR010000203.1:0-7111 GCA_964635665.1 uncultured bacterium
GGTGTCGGTGGCACCGCCCTCGGTGACCGCTGTGTTTCCACCAGACTGGGTGATGATGACCCCCGCCGTGTCGTTATCGGTGAGGGTAATGGTTTGACTGGTGATGGTACCCAGGGCGATGCCCGCCGAGGGACTGCTGAGGGACAAGGTGGCGGTTTCGGTGCCTTCCACGAGGGCATCATCGACCACGGTAAAGGTGATAGACCCCGTGGTTTGGCCATTGAGGATGGTGATGACGCCGCCATTGCTGAGGGCATAGTCGCCCGTGGTGAGGCCCGTTCCAGAAACCCCCAGCGTTACGGTTTGGTTGCCGGAAACCGCACTGGAGGCCGTGGCGGTCACGGTAATGACGGTGGTGCCTGCTTCGGTTCCGGTAGCGGCACTCGCAGAGAGATTGACCGTGGGTGAGTTGTTGGTTACAAGGGTATATAGTTCCGTTCCATTGACCCCATCATTGGCAAAAAAGAGTAGGTTGTTTGTTCCCAACAGTGCCAAGCTAGAGGGGCTAGAACTGGCTATTCCAGGGTTGAGATCCAGAACGCGCACGGTTCCGGCTTCGGTGCCATCGCTTTTCCAGAGCTCCATGCCACTTGTACTATCAATAGCTGTGAAATAGAGCGTACCGTTGACGTTGGTGAGGTTGGCAGGGCCAGAACTAAAGCTTGGATTAATGTTCTTGACCTGTACCGTACCCGCTTCGGTGCCATCGCTTTTCCAAAGTTCTACACCATTGGTGCCGTCGTCGGCTGCGAAATAAAGTGTGCCGTTGACGTTCGTTAGGTTAATGGGGTTGGCATTACCACCTAGGTTAATGTTCTTAACCTGTACGGTACCCGCTTCGGTGCCATCGCTTTTCCAAAGTTCTACGCCATTGGTGCCGTCGTTAGCGGTGAAATAGAGGGTGCCGTTGATATTCGTCAAATTTTCGGGCGTGGCACTACCGCTACCCAAAAAGATGTCTTTTACCCGCACCGTCCCGGCTTCGGTGCCATCGCTTTTCCAGAGTTCTACGCCATTGGTGCCATCGTTGGCAGTGAAATAGAGGGTGCCGTTGATATTCGTGAAATGGGCAGGACTAGACCATCCGCTACCGGAAAAAATGTCTTTTACCCGCACCGTTCCGGCGGCGGTGCCATCACTTTTCCAAAGCTCATAGCCCGTTGTGCCGTCGTCGGCTATGAAATAGAGGGTGCCGTTGACGTTCGTCAAGCTTTCCGGTCTAGAGCTGCCACTGCCAGAGACAATATCTCTCACCAGTACGGTTCCGGCCTCGGTGCCATCACTCTTCCAAAGCTCCCAGCCGTTGGTGTCGTTGTCGGCGGTGAAATAAAGGGTGCCGTTAACATTGGTTAAATTGAGGGGGCCGGGGCTGTTGCGGTTGGAGGCGATATCTTTAACTAGCACCGTTCCGGCCTCGGTGCCATCGCTCTTCCATAGCTCAACGCCATTTAGGTCGTCGTTGGCGGTGAAATAGAGGGTGCCGTTGACATTGGTTAAGTTTTCGGGGGTGGAACTATAGCTGCCAAAGACAATGTCTTTAACCAGCACCGTCCCAGCAGCGGTGCCATCACTCTTCCAGAGTTCAGCCCCGGTTGTGGCGTTAGCGCTGACAAAATAGCCTACGTTGTTAACAACAGTAAGACTATGGGGGATGAAGTTTTCCTGGATATTGATATCTGTGAGCAAGACCGTTCCAGCTTCGGTACCATCGCTCTTCCAAAGCTCATAGCCAGCCGTGGGATCATCGGCTGTAAAATAGAGCGTACCGTTGACATTGGTTAAGTTAGTGGGCTGAACGCTGTTGAGGAGGGAGGAGATCTCTTTTACTCGCACGGTTCCGGCTTCGGTACCATCGCTCTTCCAAAGCTCAACGATAGTAGCTCCGCTCATCGCTGTGAAAAAGAGGGTGCCGTTCACAGTCGTTAGATTGACAGGGTTAGAATTCCTAGCACCTGGGTTAATGTCCTTCACCAAAACTGTTCCGGCTTCAGTACCATCACTTTTCCAGAGCTCAGTGAATGTGGTGGGATTAAATGCTGCAAAATAAAGCGTGCCATTCACATCCGTTAGGCGGGCGGGGGTAGACTCACTGATGCCCGGATTGATGTCCTTTACCCGTACCGTTCCGGCGGCAGTGCCATCGCTTTTCCACAGTTCAATGTCAGAGGTGTTGTCGCTAGCTCTGAAATAGAGCGTACCGTTGACATCCCTTAGGTTTTCGGGGGATGAACTACCGCTACCCGTGACGATGTCTTGAACCAAGACGGTTCCGGCGGCAGTCCCATCACTTTTCCAGAGCTCAATGCCATTAATACCGTTGCTAGCTGTGAAATAAAGTGTCCCGTTAACATTGGTTAAGCTAGCCGGGGAGGAGCTGCCACTGCCAGTGGCAATGTCTTTCACCATCACAGTTCCGGCAGCGGTGCCATCACTTTTCCAGAGCTCAGTACCATTTACGCCGTCGTTGACGGTGAAATAGAGCGTACCGTTGACGTTGGTTAAGTTTTCGGGGGATGAACTACCGCTACCCGTGATGATGTCTTTCACCATCACAGTTCCGGCTTCGGTGCCATCACTTTTCCAGAGCTCGTTGCCATTCACGCCATCGTTGGCTGTGAAATAGAGCGTACCATTCACATCCCTTAGGTTTTCGGCGGAGGAACTACCGCTACCCGTGGCAATATCTCTCACCAAGACGGTTCCAGCGGCAGTGCCGTCACTTTTCCAGAGCTCACGACCAGTTGTGTCACCCTCCGCAACGAAATAGAGGGTGCCGTTGACCTTCGTTAGGTTGACAGGACTGGAAGCACTGTTGCCGGGGAAGATATCCTTAACCAATACGGTTCCAGCGGTGGTACCGTCACTTTTCCAGAGTTCAAAGCCATTCGTTCCGTTATTGGCGGCAAAATAGAGCGCACCATTGACGTTAACGAGGTTAGTAGGGGCCGCTGCCTGGGTTACTAGGGCAAAATTTGAGAGCCTTGAGACGGTTTCGCTCAACACGTGAGGATAGGCCGCAAGGGTAGCCCGATAGAAGGGAGACGTGGAGGATGGGTGGGATGCCTTTCTCTGCACCCGCACATTGAGGTGCCAAGTACCGTTACCGATGGGGGTAGTACTAGCCCCAATGGTGGCCCCGGTGAGGCGGTGCAGTTTCTCGATAAATTCCGCCCCGGCATCCCCAGCGGCGACATGACAGCCGTAGATTAGCAATTCGGCCTCATCATCCTGGAACCAAGTGGTCAGGGTTTCGGCGTAGGTTTCGAGGTTGTCCAGATTCAGTTCGCCCTTGCCCAACCACAAGCGCCCCGGCGCACCGTGGGCTACCAGATGCACCGTGTTTGCCGGATGGTGTTGCAAATAGGTGGTGATTTGGTCAATGCCATCGGTCTCTGTCGTCAGTACCTGCACCGCCACACCGGGCAATACGCCGCCTAGCAGATGCTCCACATCGCTGACCTGGGCATCGATAAACAAGACGGTTGTCTCCGTCAACGCACAGCTAGCCGGAACCGGGATCGCGATAGACACACGACTCATGGAGAAACCTCAAAAAACATGGCAAAGACAGGGTGCGTTGAGGCGACACCCTGGGGGTAGTAACGAGGATCAGGAAAAAGCTGCTTCTGGGGCGATGAGGCGATCAAAAATTCGATAGCCTCAGATCGGTAATGTGTCGATGACGTTGGTTGTCATCGAGGAACCGTGATCAGTATCAGATCGGTCATGTCATGGTGATAAACCGTTTCCATCCTGGAGCGATAGGGGAAGCGCCTAGGATCTGCCCTTGAGTCCGTTAGCGATCCACGATCCTGGTGATCGCAACGAGTATCTCAGAAGATTTGACCTAGGTAGTTCAGTACTTTCCCGTAAAGATTGCCCATAAAACCCTTAAAATCTAACGGACCTATGTCAGGTAGTTACAAATCGTAATAAAGGTGCCCGGCGTCCCATGTTCACGATCCTGGTGCACCCCTGGGGCTTCCTCTGCTTAAATCTACACCTGCCTCAACCGAGGGGGAAATCCATCAGGATTTCCTATCGGGCCATCGCCAGACCTGCGATAGAGTGGGGTGGACATCATGGACAACGGGTTCAGGACATGGCGGCACAACTATTGTGCGGGGTATCGGCTGGGATTGTGGGGCTGGGCAGCGTCACCCTTTACCTGGCGGCCTTTTTCTTTCCAGAGGTACACCGCCGCCACGACTTTTTTTGGAGCGGCGTGGGCTGTTTCTATGCCCTAGTGCTGTGGTTAGATGCCGATCAGATCACGCCGACGGAACTGGTGGGGCACCTGGCCAGCATTAGCCTTATGGGTTGGCTGGGCTGGCAAACCCTGACCCTACGCCGCAAGCGCACCCCCCTCGCTCAGCAAACCCCCTACACCGCCGATTCCTGGCCCACCTTTCGCCGCGAGATGGCCGACCTAGCTTTGGAGGCCCTGCGCCAAACGCCCCTGCGACGATGGTTGCCCGATCCGGCCTCAGCCCCCATCCAGGGGCCAGGGATGCGGGTCTCGGCCCTGAAGGATGTGGGCTACGAGTTTGTCGATTCCGTTGAGCCACCAGAGGCCACGGTTTCTTCTAGGCGGCCTGGATCTCCTGGGACGGAGCCGCAGCCCCCTCGCCAGCCAGCCCGATCCAACCCAGCCCGTGCTGTCCCAGCCCCCAGCCCTCCAGCCCCCAGCATTCAATCCCCATCGATGCAGACCGCTGGGGTTCAATCTCCGGCAGCGCCCTCTGCGGAAAAGCGGCCTGGGGTGGCCCTGGCCCCGCCGCCTAGGGCCAAGGGAATCACCTGGAGCCAGCGAGTTCAGGGGCTGATCACCTGGGGGCAGGAGGTGGTGCAATCTAAAACGACGCCCAAGCCCAAAAAGCCTGTGATCGAGATTCCGCCTCGGCCCTCCTCCCTGGCCAAGCGTGCGCCAGCCCCCTCACCCTCACCCCCAGATTCCGCTGCGGTGAAGCCCACGGCGGTTCAGCCTCCCCCTGAGCCAATGCCCCCTGCTGAACCGCCCGCAGGATCCCCTGCCCCCTCAGACGCTACCTTCGTGGCTCCTGAAGCCAGGTCAGAAACCAATACCCCATCCACGCCAGGGGCCGCCCCATCCACCCGCCCATCTCAGGACGGCCTAGAGGCTAGCAACTGGGACGATGAGGACGAAGACTGGATTTAGCGGCCTGGTTGGCTACATGGCATCGCAATTATTGGTGGTGACCTGGCTACCGTTGTTCACTAATACTGGGGCGGGGGCATTGCCTTGGCTGCCCTCACAGAGCAGGGAGGACAAAATGGCATTGCCCTGGTTGTCGCGGTTGAGATAGGCCAGTCCGGCATAGCCGCGTAGGGTGGGGTCGGTGGGGGCGGCCACAATGGTTGCGGCCTTGCTGCCGCCCCGCACTTGGTACAAGTAGGTGCCCTCGGTGTTCAGGTGATCGAAACCTAACTCGGCAATGGAGCTGGCAAACTTGGCATGTTCGTAAAAAAAGCTATGCTGGGCACGGTTCATCGCGCCCACGGCGTTGAGGGCCTTGGTTTGTCTGGCGCGGGCCGCCTGATTCATGAAGGCAGGCAGCGCTAAACTACCTAGAACCCCTAGAATCACGATGACGACCAACAGCTCAATCAGCGTAAATCCTGGGGCTTGCGAGGCTAAGCCGCTACCCCTCGGTCGCTGCCTCTGGCCTAATCGATGACGAGGATGGAAAAACATAGATTAACCCGATGACAACAGCCTAAAATCTCTCTAGGGAGCTTCCCCCGTGAGGGCGATGGCACGCTGACGGTCGCCACAGACCTTGGCTTGGCTAGCCCGTCCTGTGACACTACCTTCTACGAAAACCTACGCAAACAACCGGAGAAATCGATTAGCTTTACCGAGATTTCACGGATTGCGGATTTGTCCGACCGGTTTATGACGGTGGTGCAATTCCCTAGACTTGGATTCCATCCCCTTGCGGGGGAGAATAGGAGGGATGGCCTTGTGCCCCTTGAGTTGATTTATAAGGATTGGCTAGAGCGATTTGGACACTTCAGCGTCAACTTCCCCTTCCCCAGGTTCCGTACGGGTCTTGATGACCGGGGCCAGCGGCTGCATTGGACACTACATTCTTGAACTACTGTTGCAGGTAGAACGCTACGACATTTACCTGCTGTTGCGGCACCCCGAAAAGCTACGCCTGCCCGTGGCCGATCATCCTAGGGTGCATATTCTTCGTGGTGGCCTAGCCGATATCGATCAGTACGCCGACCTGCTGCCCACCATTGAGATCGCCATTCTCACCGCTGCGGCCTGGGGCGGCGATCCAGACTACGTGTTTGGCACCAATGTCCATCACAATTTGCGCCTGATGTCGCTGCTCGATCCAGACCGCTGCCAGCAGGTGATCTACTTTTCTACCGCCAGCATTTTGGCCCAAAATCGCCAGCCCCTACCGGAGGCGGGCACCATCGGCACCGACTACATCCGCAGCAAGTACGAATGCCACCAGCACCTACCGGAACTGGCCGTCTACCCCAAAATCACCACGGTCTTTCCCACCCTGGTCTTTGGCGGCGATAAAGACAAACCCTACTCGTTTATTTCCGCTGGCTTGCAGGATGTCACCCGCTGGGTGGGGCTGGCGCGGTTCCTCCAGGCCGATGCCGGGTTTCACTTTGCCCACGCCCAAGACATCGCGACCGTGATCAACCACCTGCTAGAAAACCCGTCTCAAACGGGCTACCGAGAATTTGTGATTGGCAATCCTCCCCTTTCTGTGAACCAAGCCATCGAGCAAATCAGCGACTATTTCAACCAACGCATTTGGTTCCGGGTGCCCCTTTCCCTAAGCTTGGCCAATCTGCTGATTCGGATCTTTCGCGTGCAAATGGCCCCCTGGGATTACTTCTGTCTGCAATACCGCCACTTTGTCTACCAAGGGGCCGTAAACCCGGCCAGTTTTGGCATGGATCCCTACTGCGCCACCCTAGGCGATCTGCTGCGCGTCCATGGTATTGAGGGCCATTCAGATAGGCATTAATCTCTGCCCAGGGGAAGGATGGCCATAAGCCGCTGGATTAGGGCAGAGGTAGGGGTTTCTGGCGATGGGGAATAGTCGGGGGGGTA
>CAZWNR010000204.1:0-7106 GCA_964635665.1 uncultured bacterium
CAGATGTATGAGCAGGTGACCACCCAGCTCACCCTAGAAAACGATCTGCAACGGGCCTTAGAACGGCAGGAACTGGTGCTGGAGTACCAGCCCATTGTGGCATTGGACAATGCCCAGGTGGTGGGGTTTGAAGCTTTGGTACGGTGGCATCATCCCCGCTGGGGCGTGATTTCCCCTGCTACCTTCATTCCCCTGGCAGAAGAAACTGGGCTCATTTTTTCCATTGGAGAATGGACCCAAAAAAGCGCCTGTCGGCAGCTACAGCAGTGGCGGCAGCATCTGCCCCAGGCCGCAAACTTGATGGTGAGCGTGAACCTATCGGTGAAGCAGTTTGCCAACCCCAACCTGATCGCTAGCATTGACGAGTCCCTCGCCGCCGCCGCCCTCAGCTACCCCGATTTGCGCCTGGAAATTACCGAAAGCGCCCTGATTGAAAACCCCGAAACCGCCGAATCCCTGCTGGCCGATCTCCAGGAACGGGGGCTGCAAATCTGCATCGACGACTTTGGTACAGGCTATTCCTCCCTCAGCATGGTGCATCGGTTTCCGGTGCAGGTGCTCAAGATTGACCGATCCTTCACCAACCGCCTAGAGAGCGATCAGCGGGGGGTGGCCATGGTGCAGTCTATTTTGGCCCTCGCCCAGGGGCTAGGCATGACCGCCATTGCCGAGGGTATCGAAACGGAGGCCCAGTGGAGACAGCTTCAGGCCCTAGGCTGTCCCTACGGCCAGGGCTACTACATCGCCCAGCCTATGGCCGGGGACGAGGTAGAGGCTTTTTTGCAGCGTTGGTCGATGGCTCCTCCTGGCGGGAATGACGCCAAGACTACATGACCGTTTAGGCAACTGTGCGTATACTGAGGGCACTTTGTCGCACATTGCCCTTGGTCATGGATCCGTTCAATCGCCGTACCAAAATTGTCGCCACCATTGGCCCCGCCAGCAGTTCTAAGGCTACCCTGAAGCGCATGATTGAAGCGGGGATGAACGTGGCCCGCCTGAACTTCTCCCACGGCAGCTACGAAGACCATGCCCGCATGATTGCCCTGTTGCGGGAGGTCTCGGCGGAACATGACACCCCCATCACCCTACTGCAAGACCTGCAAGGCCCCAAGATTCGCGTTGGGCACCTCCCTGATGGGGCCATCCATCTCCAGGAGGGGCTAACCGTCGATCTGGTGCCCCTGGCGGAGGCGGAAAATTTCCCCGGCAGCGTTGGCATCGACTACCCCTACCTAGCGGACGAAGCTAAGCCGGGAATGCAAGTACTCCTGGATGATGGCCTGCTGGAACTGGAGGTGGAGGATGTTACCCCGCCCAAGATCACCTGCCGCATCATCCAGGGCGGGCCGTTGAAAAGCCGCAAGGGCGTTAACCTACCCGACCTGAATTTGCAACTGCCCTCCCTCACCGAAAAAGACAAGCAGGACGTGGAGTTTGGCGTTGCCCAGGGGGTCGATATCATCTCCCTCAGTTTTGTGCGGCAGGCGGCGGACATCCTCACCCTGAAGGCACTGCTGGCGGCCAAGGGCGGTGAAGATATTCCGGTCTTGGCCAAAATCGAAAAACCCCAGGCCATCCGCAACCTCGACGAAATTCTCTCGGTGGTGGATGCCATCATGGTGGCCCGGGGCGACCTGGGGGTGGAAATGCGGGCGGAAAAGGTGCCCCTACTGCAAAAGCGGATCATCCGGGAATGCAAGTACCGCAACATCCCAGTGATCACCGCTACCCAAATGCTGGAGAGTATGATCCACAACCCGCGCCCCACCCGCGCCGAGGCCAGCGATGTCGCCAACGCCATTATCGACGGCACCGATGCGGTGATGCTGTCTGGGGAATCTGCCGTGGGTGCTTTCCCGGTGCAGGCGGTGCAAATGCTAGCCCGCATTGCCCGCGACATTGAGCAGGAGCTGGAATTTATCAACACCCCCGCCTCCCAAAGCGACGAAACCCACGCCCTTGGCGAAGCCCTCAACGTCATCGACAACACCCTTAACCTCAGGGCCATTGTCTGCTTTACCGAGACTGGCTATACCGCCAAAATTGCCTCCGGCGAACGGCCTAAGGCTCCGGTGGTGGCCTTTACCCCCAACGACAAGGTCTACCACCACATGAACCTAATCTGGGGCGTCCATCCCCTGCTAATCGACTCGCCGCCCCCCACCTTTGAAGCCATGGCTGAAACCGCCGAAACCACCCTAAAAAGCCGCAGCCTAGCCAAACCGGGCGATAAACTGTTGATTATGGGCGGCATTCCAGCCAAAATCTCCCAGGGCACCAACTTTCTCAAGATCCACACCGTCCACGGCGACTAAGGCCTAGGTTAAGGGGGTTTCATCCCCCCTGCATGACCGAAAATGGCCTAGCGCCCTGGGGATTGGCGGTGGAGGGGGTTCATCAATTCATTCAGCCCTTCGCCCACCAGGGAAAGCCCCGTCACCATCAGGGTAAGGGCCAAACCAGGGAAAAGAGCGGGCCACCAAATGCCCGTCGGCAGAGCATCCAGGGCTTGGCGAATATCGGATCCCCATTCCGGTACCTGCTCCGGCAGACCCAGCCCCAAGAACCCCAGCCCCCCCAGCACCAGGATGGCATCGGCGGCATTGAGGGTGAACAGCACAGGTACACTTTGAATCACATTGAGGAAAAGATAGCGGCTCAGCACCGTCCAGGGATCGGCCCCCATGGCCTGAGCAGCTTCGATAAACAGTTCTGTCTTAACGCTGACGGTGTGGTTGCGCACCACTCGGTAGTATTGGGGAATGTAAGCGATGCTGAGGGCGATGGCCGCATTCACCACGCCGCGCCCCACAACAAAAGCTAAGGTCACCGACAGCAGCAGCCCCGGCAGGGTGTAGATGGTGTCCATAAAAAACAGCAGCGTCCGATCTAGGCGACCCCCTAAATAACCACTGACCATACCCAGGGGCACCCCAATCACCACACTGAGGGCGGTGGCCAGCAGCACCACCTGCCATGCCGCCCGACTGCCGAACAGGGTACGGGCAAAGATATCGTAGCCCTGGCGGGTGGTGCCAAACCAATGATCAGCCCCTGGGGGTTGGTGGATGGGGTTTTGCAGCGCCGTGGTGGGATCTTGCAACCAGCCCCAGGCCTGCATGGGCGGAGCCAATAGGGCAATAGCCACAAAGGCTAGGGTAATGACTAGTCCCGCAGCCATTAGCGTGGTGGAAACCGTAGCCTTGGGCCGCGCCAAGGGCAGCGCCAAACGGGAAGGGGGGGTAACGGCCATGGGTTTGCAAAGAAGGGCGACCCCCATTATGCCAGACCCCTAGGGGATACCGGACGAGGACTGCCATAATGGAGCTATAGCGTCCCAGATCAGAGTTTTGCTGTTCAACGACCACCGCTATCAAGACTGTTTTGAACTGTTTTGGAGGGATCGATGAGCCCACAAACAATGTCAACGCCCCTGTCCACCGCGCCCGACATCCTCGCCCAGGTGGCCAGTGCTAACTCTCCACGCCCTCAGCCGCCCCAGGTGGTGCAGGCCCTTTTGGATACCGAACGAGCCGCGAAGCATCCTCGCCCCGCCATCGCGGTAGAATCCCTGCTGGGCCAGTGGCAACTGCGGTTTACCGCCCCCAACAAGCCCGCCTACAAAGCTGGAGAAGCCACTGGAAAAGGCTTCTACTGGCCTAAGCTGGCTCCCGGCACCATCCGCTTTAGCCGCCCTGCCACCGCGAATCAGGCCGGACCCGAGTCGTCGCCACCGGATATCCTAGCCATCGAAAATCAGATTCAGCTTGGCCCGTTGGCACTGCGGTTTAGCGGCCCAGCCAAGTTTTTACAGAAACAAAACCTGTTGGCCTTTGATTTTGTACAGTTACAGGTATTTTTAGGACAGCTCTGCTTCCTGAAGCTGCCCATTAAAGGACGGGCTGGAACTGACAATTTTGCCACCATGCCCATCGCCAAACTTCCCTTCTTTGCCTTTTTCGCCGCCACCCAGCCATACCTAGCGGCCCGTGGGCGAGGCGGCGGGTTAGCCCTATGGGCAAAATCCAACCATGGACTAGCCACCTAGAACCGTAGGGGCAAGGAGACAGGGTGAGGTTTCCTTGTCTTTCCAAACGGAGGGCATTAATGCGGATGGAGCATTATTCCCTAGTCCCTAGTCCTCGTTAACCGTGCGAGCAATGGCCGCGAGTTGCAGTCCGGGGGGATACGCGCCCTCTTCTTTAATCCGTTGAATCATCGCCGGAGCCACCCCCAGCCCCAGGCGTTCGGCAATGGCTCGCACAATGTCTCCCCGGTCGAGGACGCCAGCTACGGCATCGGCGGGGGTGAGCACCGTGAGGCGAGCTAGGGCTAGATCCTCCAGCTTAGCGATCACCTCCGTCAGGGGGGTATTTTCCCGCACGGAGGGAATGGTCAATAGGGGCTGGGCAATGTCCTGGAGGGTGCGTTGATCCCACTGGCCTCGTTCAATGGTGCGGATCGCATCAATACTGACTAACCCTCGGTAGCGCCCTTCCGAGGCGGCAAAGTAAGCGGGGGGATGATGCTCCTCTAGGAGGTAAGCCTCGGCAAAGGCCCGCAGACTGGTGTGGGCATCCACCACCCGAAAGTCGCGCCCCATGGCATCGGCGGCGGTGAGGGCCAACATGGCTTCCTGGAGACTGGTCACCTGCTGATAAGCGGCGGCATTGCGTAGGGCAAACCAACCAATGGCGGCAATCCACAGGCCCGAATAGTCCTGATTGAGTAGAATCATCCCCAGCCCTAGGGCAATGGCCAGCCAGCCGAGGATTTGGCCCGACCGCGCCGCCCAGCGAATGCCTTGAATGCGGCTATTGGTCACCTTCCACACTAGGGCCTTCAACACTTGGCCCCCATCTAGGGGCAGGCCGGGGATGAGGTTAAACAGGGTGAGCACCAGGTTAATGTAGGCGACATTCTGCAACACCAGGGTGGCGGGTTGGGGGAGACTCAGATTCTGTACCAGGGCCGAAATGATCAAAAACAGGCCGAAGCTTACCAGCGGCCCCGCCACCGCCACCTTGAGCGCTCCCCCAGGGGTTTTGGATTCTCGATCAATGGAGGCAATGCCACCAAAAAGAAACAGGGTGATGGAGTTGACCCCGATGCCCTGGAGCTTGGCGGCAATGCTATGGCCCAGTTCGTGGAGCAACACCGACCCAAACAGCAGCAGCGCCATGGCAAAGCCCATCACCCAGGCCAGTTCGCCCCACTGCATTTGCCAAGCCGGATTGAGGCCATTGGCTAGGGTGATCAGTACCAGGATGAGGAACCAGGATCGGTCAATAAACAGGGGAATACCCAGGATAGACCCCACACGCCAGCCAGATTGCATTACCAAACCCTCTGAAGAACATCCCCCCGCCCTAACCCCTAAAGATTGGCTAAGGCCGGGGGAGATGCCCCTATTCTAGACAACTGGCTAGGGGAACACTACAGCAACCCGGCGTTCCCTAGGCCCAAAATCATGCCAGCACCCAGAATGTGGCCAAAGCTACCGATGGCCAGCAGTTCGGGGAGACCAAAGCCCTCGAACACCATGGGCAGGTTGGCGGGTAGGGCTGGCCCTACCCCAGGCCGCTGGATGGCGTATTTGCCAATGGCCAGCACAAACAGGTTACAGGTGATCATAATCAGCGCCACCTTGAAGGACCATTCGGGGGTGGTCGGGGTGGTGAAGGCCATCAGCAGTGCGGTATTCAGCAATGTTATGTCTCCCAACTAAAGCAATTTTTGAATCATTCTGGATTATAGGAAGCCGTAGAATCGAACTGGCGAAATGTTCAACAGAGTTAACATGCAGGTCTACCATGCAGGTGAAAATTTGCGGCATCACCCAGACGCATCAAGCCCTAGCCATCACCCAGATGGGAGCCACCGATCTGGGCTTTATCTGCGTAGCCCAGTCTCCCCGCTATGTGGCCCCGGCCCAAATTGCCGCCATCCTAAACACCCTGGACGCTAAAGGCTGGCAAGGGGGCACCGTCGGCGTCTTTGCCAACGCCACGATAGAAACAATGCTCGCCGTTGTTCAACAAACGGGCCTGAATACCGTCCAACTGCACGGGGGCGAAACCCTGGAACAATGCCGCATCCTGCGTCAAACCCTGCCCCACCATCGTTTGATCAAAGCTATTCGGGTCCAGGCGGCGGCGGATCTTGACCAAGCCCTAACCTACGCCGATACCGTCGATGCTCTGTTGCTCGATGCCTACCACCCCGATCAGCTCGGCGGTACGGGCCTTACCCTCGACTGGCAAACCCTAAAGACCTTTTCCCCTCCCTGTCCTTGGTTCTTAGCTGGAGGGCTGCGCCCCGACAATGTGCGCCAAGCCCTCGCCAGCCTTAACCCCCAGGGGATAGACCTCTCCAGCGGTGTGGAGGTCTCCCCTGGGGTTAAGAACTTGGCCCTGGTACAGCAATTATTTGATCAGCTTCAGCCCCTAGTCGATGGTTTCGCCTAGGAAGGCCAGCAAGGCCCGCCAGGATTTGCGGTCGGCCAGCCCATCGTAGCGCTCCCCCGCTGTCCATACGGTGAAGGCATGGTCTACACCGCCGTAGATTTCCATGTCAAAGTTCACATCGGCAGCGTCCATCTCAGCGGCCAGTTGGGCCACATCGGCCATGGGGGCCACGGGGTCATCGGAACCATGCAGAATCAAAACTCGGCCCCGGGTTTGGCTGTAGTCTTGGCCCTCGGGGGTTTCAAAGCTGCCGTGGAAGGAGACAAAGCCGTCCACATCCATTCCGGCACGGGCCATTTCTAGCACCGCCGCACCGCCAAAGCAGTAGCCAATCGCCACCACCCGATCCCCATCCACACCCATCATTTGCTGGGCTTCGGCCAATCCTGCCGCCAACCGCGCCCGCATAGTGGCTCGGTCGGCGTAGAGTTTGCCACTTTCCGCCTGGGATTCTTCGGTATTGCGAGGCCGCACCCCTTGGCCGTAGAGATCCACCGCAAAGGTGGCATAGCCCTGTTCCGCCAGCATTTGGGCGCGGCGCATTTCGTAGCTGTCTAGCCCGTTCCAGTCGTGCACCAGCAGCACCAGGGGCTGGTTGTTACCAAAGCCTTGGTTAATGGCAAAGTAGCCCTCGTA
>CAZWNR010000205.1:0-7095 GCA_964635665.1 uncultured bacterium
CACCCCATTACTGGACCAGGGCCAGACCGGGGTATGGTATTCCAAAATTATGCCCTCATGCCCTGGATGACGGTGGAGGAAAACCTACGCTTTGCCATCGAAACGGTTAATCCAAAACTGCCCTCGAAACAGCGGGAGCGCATCATCAAAGAGCATATTCAGTTAGTAGGACTGGTGGGAGCCGAAAAGAAACATCCCCACGAATTATCCGGTGGGATGCGGCAGCGGGTGGGCATTGCCCGCGCCCTCGCCATCGACCCGCAGATTTTGCTGATGGATGAACCTTTTGGGGCTCTGGATGCCCTGACTCGCGGCTTCTTGCAAGAAGAAGTAGAGCGAATTTGGGAACAGAAACGCAAGACGGTCATTATGATTACCCATAGCATCGAAGAAGCACTGTTGCTCTCCGACCGCATTGTGATGATGACCCGTGGCCCCGCCGCCCGTATTGATGAAATCCTGGAGGTGCCCTTCCCTCGCCCCCGCAACCGCGAAACCATCGAGCAACACCCTGTTTACCACACCCTCAAGGCTGAAATGGAAAGCCACCTCTACCGCGAAACCCGCGCCGTAGAAGAGGCTCGGATTAGTCGGTAGCCCTTCCCCTCACCCCCCCTCCCAGAGGGAACTTCGTAGGGTGGGCATTGCCACCAGGCCTGAGGCCACTAACTAGCCACTTTCAGCCCGTTTCCCAAAGCTCAACCCTCCTGACTCATGGGGGAAGCGCGACAAGCGCGAGGGATTTGGTGGGCAGTGCCCAACCTACCAGTTAACAGCACCGAAGGTTTGACCCAATAGACGTTATTCAGAGGATCTTGTCATGACTATTTCTGCAATTACCGAAACCCTTTTGGCGGCCAAAAAAGCGGCGGGTTTGAGCTTTGCTGATCTAGAAGCAAAGACAGGTTACGACGAGGTTTGGATCGCCTCAGTTTTCTACCGTCAAGCCAGCGCTTCCGTGGAAGAAGCAACTAAGTTGATCGAGACCATTGGCGCGGATACTGCTCTGATCGATGCCCTGACCGATTTCCCGGTGAAGGGTGGCCTTGATCCTGTGATTCCGACTGATCCACTGATTTATCGTTTCTACGAAATCATGCAGGTTTATGGAATGCCGATGAAAGCTGTCATCCATGAAAAATTTGGCGACGGTATTATGAGCGCCATCGACTTCACCCTAGATGTCGAAAAAGTGGAAGATCCCAAGGGAGATCGGGTCAAAGTTATCATGAATGGTAAATTCTTACCCTATAAAAAGTGGTAGATAGGGACTGTCGAACGGGTTTCTTTGCGTTAAGTTTAGCCCGCAACTCGTCTTTATTCCCCTGACTTAATCCGATAACGGGCATCACGAGCTACCTAGGCTGGTGGATGTCCGTTTTTTGAGGTAGAAATCGAAAGAAAGGTGTGCAATGTTACAAAAATCATTTGGAATAACCATTCTAATAGAGGCGGAAAGGGCTCAGTCTCAGTAAGGAAATTTCGGTCTGAAGACAGCCGTATCCTAAGCGTAGACCGTACTTCTAGTCGCGATGGAGTGCGGGTAGAGAAGTTGAGAATTTGTCCTGATTTGAGAGCGAGGTATGGCGTTTAGTATGGCATCTCTTACCAGTCAAACCCTAGGAAAACGGTCGTATCAATTGGGTTCAGGATCGCTGTTTGCTACGCCCTGTGCAATGTGTGGACAGTTTCATCTACCCCAAGATCATCAGCGGGTAATGGCAGACATGCCCCAGAACCCAGAGGATCTGATCGCAGATTTAGCTAAAATGCGGCTCTATCGGCCAGAGGCGTTGACCGTAGCAGACGCCATCAGCCAAACCGAACTACGCACCGCTCTCTTTGTAAAAATGGCGGGACAAAACGATCCTAAGCGGGAGCGATTAGTCCTTGATTTAATTCAGTTAGCAGGTGGTTTAGATCAAGCCTTTGGGGCCGCCTTTGGGCCTAAGGCAGGAGAATTTTTCGCCGATGCAAAAATTAAAAGTCAGTTCACCCGTCGTAAGTTTCTGCAAAATGTTGCCGTCGGAGCAGCCCTAGTTACCCTAGCCAACTGCGCCCAACAGCCAGAGGGTGAGGAAACGAGTACAGAATCTACCTCTAGTGCCCCGGCTGATCTGGAAAAAACAGATTTAAATATTGCGTTTTTGCCAATCACCTGTGCTACGCCCATTATCATGTCCAAACCCCTAGGTATTTATGAGCGCTATGGGTTAAATGTGACCTTGATGAAGTATGCGAGCTGGGCTCTGGTGCGAGATGCTGCCATTGCTGGAGAGCTCGATGCCTATCATATGTTAGCACCAATGCCGATTTCGATTTCCTTAGGGTTAGGATCAACGGCTTTCCCGCTAAAATTGGCCAGCATTGAAAACAACAATGGTCAGAGTATTGTTGTGGCCAAAAAACACCTCGGCAAAGTGAATGGCCCAGCCGATTTTGCAGGTATGAGCATTGCCATTCCCTTTGATTATTCCAACCATAACTTGCTAATTCGCTACTATCTGGCCTCGGGTGGTCTTGATCCAGATAAGGATGTGCGGCTATTGGTGACTCCCCCGCCGGATGCCATCGCCCAGATGTCGGCGGGCCAAATTGATGCCTTCATTCTGCCTGACAACTTTGCTCAACGGGCTGTTTTTGAAGACCTTGGCTTTATTCACATGCTGACCAAGGATCTATGGCCAGGACACCCCTGCTGTGCCTTTGTGGCGGCTCAAGATTGGATGGATCAAAATCCCAATACCTTCCGAGCAGTGAATAAGGCCATTATTGATGCGGCTAACTATGCTAATGACCCTGCCAATCGTGGTGAAATCGCCGCAGCTATCGCGCCCCGCGAGTACCTCAATCAACCCCTTGAGGTTCTAGAAGCTGTGATGACAGGCAATTTTGAGGATGGTCAGGGTAACACTCTAGAGGTACCAGATCGCATTTATTTTGATCCCTATCCCTGGCAGAGTTTTGCGACCTGGATTTCGAGCCAACTGGTGCGGTGGGGCTATCTACCAACGGATAAAGCCAACTACGATGACATCGCTCAGCAGATCTTTCTGACGGATTTAGCCAGAGAACTATCTAAGGAACTTGGGGTTGATGCCCCAAGTGATCTAAGCCGAGTTGAAAACCTAAAAACAGCCCCCTTTGATCCCTCTGATCCTGAAGGCTATCTGAAGGCTCAGCTTGATAAATTTGGTCGCTAGAGCATCCTAAAAGCTGATTGCCTGACACATCTCTAAGGGAGTAGTGCGTCAGGTCTAGGATATTGGGTTTGGTTTCTCTAACAAAGGCTCTAGGTGGTGCATTCGCGAAGCAATGCACCCTACGAATTGGATTGGAGGTACTAGTAAGATTGGGTGCAGCAAAGCGGAACCCAACACCCGCCGAGAATCTGCGTAGGTTGGGTTCCGCTATTGTGCTACTCAACCTAAGGGGGCATTTGAAAAGAGTTGTCTCAGGTGCATTTAATCGTTAAATTGGTCTAGATCTACGGAGTTTTTGACGGATGAGGCTGACCTCGTTGGTATAGCTTTCGACACACTTTGGCTTTTCAAACGTCCTCTAGGTAAATCAAGATATTTAGGTGTTGTGTTAGTTGCCTAGGGTTGTGGGTAATGAGAGGAAAGCCAGAAGTTTATGACTACTGGAGTTCCGCTACGTTCTTCAATATGAGAATGTTTAAGAACGGGCGTAGGCTGGTTTTCTTGTGAATAGCGCTTTTATGTTAGCGGTTCTACTGGAGGTATGGGGATGTCTGTAAAACGATATCGCTTTGAACTGGCGCGTTCTATGAAGGAAGTTGAGGCATATTATCAGCTTAGAAAGGCCATTTTTTGTGAGGAACAGGGACTTTTCCTGGATGATGATGAAGATGATTTAGATGCGGTCGCCTATCCAATTATTGCGATTGATGATGAGGTTCCGATGGATCAAAATGTGGTCGGAGTAGTTCGCATTTATGAGGCCCAGCCTCGTCTTTGGTATGGCGGACGGCTAGGGGTGCACCACAACTATCGACGGGTGGGAGGTATTGGCAAAGGGCTAATTAACAAAGCCGTGACGACCGCCAATGGTTGGGGCTGTGACCGTTTTTTGGCTACGGTGCAGCTGCAAAATGTGCGTTTTTTTCGCCGTTTGCACTGGGATACCATGGATGAAATTCAGGTGCTCGGCTATCCCCATCATTTAATGGAAGCTGATCTAGAATTCTATCCCCCCGGTAATGAAGGGCGTCCACTTCTGGTGAGGCCTATGCTTCAGGTGTCCTAAGGAAAACTAGCCCATGTTGACCGAGTTGATCTCTCAAATTCGCCCAACTCTAGGACTGGCACAAAAGCAAGACATTCAAACCGCTGCCCGTCATTTGGGGCGATTCGTCCAACACAACCAAACCCGCGAACCTATTGCTTTGGGGGATGACTGTGCCGCCATTCCCGAAGGTGAGGGCTATCTGCTGCTGGCGGCGGAGGGGCTGTGGCCGCCCTTGGTGGAGTCAGATCCCTGGTTTGCGGGCTGGTCGGCGGTGCTGGTGAATGTCAGCGATATTTACGCCATGGGGGGGCGTCCCTTGGCGGTAGTGGATGCCCTGTGGAGCCCGTCTACGGAACAGGCAGATGCGCTGTGGCAGGGGATGGTGGCGGCGTCTAGGGCATTTAATGTGCCGATTGTGGGGGGGCATACCAATTGCCACAGCTCCTATAGTGCGCTGTCTGTGGCAATTTTGGGCCGGGCCAATCGGCTCATTTCCAGTTTTGCCGCCCAGCCGGGACAGGTTCTCCTGCTGGCGACCCAGCTCACCGGGCGACTGCATCCTCAATATCCCTTTTGGGACGGGGCGACCCAGGCCGAACCAGCGGAATTGCAGCGACAGTTAGCCGTTCTGCCTGCCATCGCCGAGCAAGAGCTGTGTGGGGCGGGTAAGGATGTCAGCATGGGCGGTATTTTGGGCACCACCCTCATGCTGCTGGAAACCTCGGGCTGTGGGGCGGTGGTGGATATGGCGGCGATTCCGCAACCCGACTCGGTACCCCTAGAAACCTGGCTGCGCTGTTTTCCCAGCTACGGCTTTTTGCTGACGGTTGATTCCCAAAATTTCGCCACCGTTCAACAGCAATTTCAAGCAGTAGGCATTGCCTGTGCTGCCATTGGGCGAATTGTGGCGGAACCTCAGTTGATACTCACCCATGGCGACGAAACCGCCGTTTTTTGGGATTTTTCCACCCAGCCCCTCACGGGATTTGCCCCCACAAATCCTGCTGCGACGGATGATATTCCCCGATGAAAATCGCCCTCCTCACCTACTCCACCAAACCCCGTGGCAGCGTCGTCCACACCTGGGAACTGGCCACGGCCCTGCATCACCTCGGCCATCAGGTCACGGTTTTTGCCCTAGATAAGGACGGCAAAGGCAGCGACCGATCTATCCCCTGTGTCTTCCACGGCATTCCCGCTGGCCCCGCCCCGGCTGATATGGATGCCCTAATTCAGCAGCGCATCGACGAGTTCGCGACGGGCTTAAGTCAGACTGAAGACAGCTACGACATCTACCACGCCCAGGATTGCCTGGGGGCCAACGCCCTGGTGCAGCTCAAACAGCAAGGCAGAGTGCCCCATGTGGTGCGGACGGTGCATCACATTGAGGACTTCGCTAGCCCCTACCTGCGCCAGTGTCAGGACAAGTCGATTCGGCAGGCGGATCTGTGCCTGTGCGTCAGCCATTACTGGCAAAATGCCCTGGCCAAGGATTACCAAATCACGGCCCAGCGGGTGGTGAATGGGGTCGATGCTCAGCGGTTTAGCCCCCATCCTCACCCCCAGGACACAGCCCTTAAAACCGCCTATGGTCTGACGGGTTTTCCCATTTACCTAACCGTGGGCGGCATTGAACCGCGCAAAAATTCCCTTTGCCTCTTGGATGCCTTTGCCCAGGTGCGGCACCATCACCCCCAGGCCCAGTTGGCCATTGCCGGAGGGGCCACGCTCTTTGATTACCACACCTATCGCGATCAATTTTTTCAGCGGGTTTCTGCCCTAGGGCTGAGGGTGGGCCTGGATGTCATCCTGCCGGGGGTCGTGCCCGATGCCGATTTGCCGGGGTTGTACCGCTGTGCCGATGTGTTTTGCTTTCCTTCGGTCAAAGAGGGCTGGGGGCTGGTGGTGCTGGAGGCCATCGCGGCAGGGCTACCCGTTATCACCGCCAATCAACCGCCCTTTACCGAATTTCTAACGCCCGATCAGGCGCTGCTGATACCGCCAGAATCCGTTACAGATTTGACCCAAGCCATGATCGCTGCCGCCCAGCCTGACCAGGCCCAAACCCTAGGGCAAAACAGTCAAACGATCTTGTCTCAATACACCTGGCAAATCTCCGCCCAGCAGCATCTCACGGCCTACGGTTCTTTGCTGGCTTAGGGCTATTGACTACCAGGCCCTTGGTTCAAAGCTGGCGTCGTTAAGAATTTGCATGGTTTCCCCCGACTGGGCTAATACAAATAACCCCTGACGATAGGCATAGCGATCCGCGCCTTGGTCAAAGGCAATGCCAGCCACGGCCCCATAGAGTTGTCGGTCGGCGTGTTCTGGAAAGAACTGATGAAATCGCTGCAAATCTTCCACGAATTCCTTGATGTCATCAACGCTGAGACTACTCTTTACTTCTACCGCCAAAATATGGTTCTGATTCTGCACCAATACATCAATTTCTAGGGTGTCGCCGTCAAGAATTTTCTGTACCCGCTGGCTCACCTGATGCACGGGAATGCCCCGATCTAGAAATAACGTTTTGCAGGCTGGAGCCACCATATTTTCCACAAATAGCCCCCATTTACCGCCCAAGGCCCCGAGTTGCTGGTTCAACTGACGGTTTGACTCAGCCATATCCCGTCGCGTTTCCTCAACGACCCGATCCAAGGACTGTCTCGACTCCTGAAGTTTACGATCCGACTCCTGAAACTTACGGTCAGTCTCCTGGAATCTGCGTTCTGTCTCTTTTTGCGCCTCTGCCAGTTCGGCGAGTAGACGCCATACATCGTCCGCTGTGGTAGCCATAGGTCTTTTGAATGTTGCCCACTGTGCCTTTATTGTAGGAAATATTGT
>CAZWNR010000206.1:0-7078 GCA_964635665.1 uncultured bacterium
GCCGTCCAACCGCACAGCTCGTGGCAGCACAAAGCTCCCGTCCAGTGGCCTCAGCCCAGCCCGCCTCGGCATCTTCTCCTAGCACCGCTCGGCCCAACAATCCTGACCTGCTGCCCGTGCCCAGCCGCACCATTCCCGTTGGCAGTGGCGGCAGTGCTATCCCCAACCTAGCCCCGCCCGCCACGGTTGTAGCCCTCAATGGTGCGCCCCCGGCTCCACCCTCCTATGGGGGATTGTTGGGATTGGTCTACAAAGTGATGGTGCCCGCCGCCGATGCGGCCACCCAGGCCCAGGTGCGGGCTGTGGTAGCCGATGCCTTCCGGGTGAACCTAGGAGGCCAAACGATGATGCAGGTAGGAGCCTACGCGGATGAAGCCACCGCCGAAGCCAGGGCCAATGAGTTAACGGCCCAAGGCTTTGATGCCCGTGTGGAGTATCGTCCCTAGGGCGGTTGGCCGCCCCCGCGACCACCGCCCCTATCTCCAACCCTTAGCCTCAGTGCATTAGCGTCTGCGGGCAACGATGTTGAAAAGGTGCCAGTGCTTTTCTTCGCCCAGGGCAGTTCTGCCGGGGTGGTTTTCCTCCTCTAGCCATTCCACCGTGAAGGGGGCCAGCAGGTCATCCACCTGATCGCGGCGGTGGTGGGTGATGTGGGGATAAGCAGCCCAGGAGTCTTGGTTGCCAAAGAGTTGGCCACAGAAGCGCCCCCCGGTCGTGAGGGCCACCACAATCTCTTCCCAAAGGTGCGGAAACGCATCCGGGGGGCAGAAGGGCAGGCAAAAACTGGCGTTGATCAGGCTGATATCGGGGGGCAGCGTGAGGTCTTCAAACCGTTGGACACGGGTTTCTAGGTAGGTGCGGTCGCAATCGCCCCGTTGCCGTAGCCGAGCAATAGCCTCGGGTTCGCCGTCAATTGCCAGAACGCGCCACCCCTGGCGCAGCAGTTCCACCGTATCGCGTCCATCGCCACAGCCCAAATCTACGGCAAAGGGCGGCAGCGGGTGGGCATCGGCGGCATGGTGTTCCAACGCTCTGGTGAGGGTGGATCGTGGAGGGCGTCCCTCCACCGCTTGGTAATATTGGTTCCATCTGGTTTCAAAGTTCATAGCTTCTCTCTGCCCCTGGGTACCAGACGGAAGGGGCCAACGGCTCAAAAAATCACCCATTCTAGTCAGACTAGGGTAGCCCCTCCCCGTAATTGCGTTCCCGTGGGTTGCCGAGGACAAGTTTCTAAATCCTCCGCAACACCCCCAGGCATGGCCAATCCAATCCACTGATCAATGGCCTTAGGCTCAAAACCCACCCGGCACTGTTGGCCGACCTTCATTAGCGGACGACGAATCAAAATTGGGTCGAGCACCATGAGATCTAGGGCAATATCAGCGGTCAAATCCTGGGGCACAATTAGGCCGTTGGTAATCGCAGGGGCCGTCGTGTTGAACCATTGTGCTACGGGTAGATCACCAAAGAAGGGCCGTAGACGATCCCGAGTCCAGGACTCTAGCAATAGATTACGGGCAATCACCCGGTGGCCCGCCGCTTTCAGCAGGGCTTTTTGCTTGGTGTTATTGATACAGCCTGCCTTTTCGTAAAAGATTACCGTGGTCATCATGGGCCTCTCAGAAGGGTTTTGCGATCAAAGTCTCGGAATCAAACTGAAAACGAGCATTGGGTTGCATGTCTCCATAGAGTTGAAAAGTGACAGCAGGCTCTGTTCCTAAGGTTTCCACTTGGTGGATAGCAGCGGGCATAAAGCTAATAATTTCCCCGGTATTTAAGATGCGCTGCCCCGTGGGTTCGATAGGTTCCCCATCACGTTTTTTTCGCCAAAAGGTGTGTCGTTCTTGTCCTTCAAGTAGCGCCACCACTCCCCAGGTACCATGATTATGAATGGGGGTTACTACGCCGGGAGCCGTAATCACATTTTGTACCGTCAGCGGATAGCCTAGTTCTTCGTATAGGGTGAGAACCGTTGTCCCAGTTTTGGTGTCGGGCTCGGCCTGCTGAGTCGTTAACCAATAGGAATTTAGGATAAGTTTACGTACCTTGCGTCGAATATGGGGCAGATAGTCCCACTGGTCAAACTCGTGGGGGGCGTAGTCAAGAATATGTAGAATATCGCTCAGAAATTGGTGTAAGTAATAGTGATCTTGTAGCAAGTCCCAAGGGCGGGGAGTCGGCCGCAATTGGCACTGCCCCCCCTCATCTACAAACCAATCTTGATGGAGCAAATCCGTTGTCATCATCGGCCTCCATAGCCTGATCGAAAGCGGTTCGGCGGCAGAAGGGAGCGATTCCACCGCCGAGAAATGGGCCTAAGCCAAGACTGGCTCAGGGGTAGAGGCATCCTCCACCGCACTTTGTTCAGGAACTTCCCCCTGGCAGAAGGCGAGTTCCGCCTCTAGTTCGGCCACCGCAGCCCAGGCTTCCTTCCCAGCATTAGAGTAGGGGCCTTTAGCCTCAGAAACACCGCGTGCGTGGGCGACCTGGGCCTGGAGTGCCTTTTGCAGCAGGGGCACCCTAGGGTTTTCCACAAAGTCGCTCTTTTGCAGAATATCGGTGTTAGAAATGATGCCGATCAAATCATTCTGGATGACTGGGGCGCGGTCAATGCCAAAGTGGGCAAACAGGCGAGCTACGTACTCGATTCCCAGATCGGGGTTAATTACCAGACAAGGTTTATTCATAATTTCATAAACCTTGATAGTCTTGGGATCGGTGCCGTAGGCGACCACTTTATTGACAATGTCGGTATCTGTGACAATGCCGTAGGCATCTTCAGAATTGCGCCGCTCTACAATCAAAGAATGTAGCTTCTTAAACTTCATCAGCTGCACAGCTTCGGCTACGGTTGCAGACCCCTTAATGGTAGCAACTTCATCGGTCATGATGTCTTTAGCAGTAGCCATAATTAGCATTCTCCTTAAGCTAATCAAAACAGGATTGAAAAGACCCTCCTAATGGTCTTTTAATGATCCAGATCAGCTAGTTCAAGGGCATCACCTCCTGAATGGTGTCATGGTGAAATGGCCATAGCCGTCAGGGAGTGAACTCCCTGTCTTAAGGCAGAAGTCTGCTGAAGCAGACTAGATTACTCAGTGCCCAATCCTCTGAAGAGGATTTCCGCTCTAAACCTAGGACTTTCAGTCCTAGGCCGCCTCTGTTCTAAGCGGGCAACGGTTCGTAGGTGTGGCAAGCCTTGGGACAAACGCGATCGCAGGCTTGACAGCCAATACAGGCCGCCGCATTGATCACACTCATCACCTTGCGTTCCACTTCATCATCGTCGTCGTCTTCATCAACGACTTCCCCTTCATCATTGAGGGCCACTAAAGCCATCACGCCACGACCGCATACTTTGAAGCAGCGTCCGCATCCTAGGCAGGTATTCCAATTAATTTTTTTGAGGAACTCTGGAATCCAAGTTTGGCCCCCAAAGGTTAGACCTGTTACGGTACTCATAATGCGATTCTCCTTGATTTCAATAGGCATTGGGAAATGGCGTATAATTCCATTGCCCTACCTAGGGACTTAGACCAAATAGGCTTCCATGTGGGTCTTAATCGTGCAATCTGAGCGAGGATAGGCGGTGCAGAGCAGCACAAATCCCTTCGCAATTTGCTCGTCATCCAAGAAAGACTGATCCGACTGATCAATCTCGCCTTCAACGATTTTGCCAACACAGCTTGAACATCCCCCCGACCGACAGGAAAAGGGCAGTTCAATGTCATTTTCTTCCGCCGCATCAATGATGTAGGTATCATCATCAACGGGAATAGTAATGTCGATATTGCGCTTTTTGTTGATCAAATGAACCTGAAAGGTAGCCATGATAAATCTCCTATTGAGAGAGATAAAATTAGGAAAGAAGAAGAAATGGTCGTTGGTTACTGGCAATTGGCTTCTGACCCTTACTCCTTCTGTCTGGTTCAACCTTGAATTTTGCTTCGCGCTAGCTTGTATCCGATGTTTCTGACAAGGCAATCTGGGTATTGATTCTGCTTTGAGATCCCCAACCGATGGTATAAGTTAACTACAGGGCACTCCGGTGGGGCTACAATCTCCGGCTTGAAAAGACTTGCCGCAGCCGCAGGTATCCGTTGCGTTGGGGTTGTTAAATTTAAAGCCGCTTTCTAACAGGCTATCCACGTAATCCACCACAATGCCTTCTAGGAGAGGTGCACTTTTGGGGTCAATAAATACCCTTAGCTGACCCGATTCCACCACCTGATCATCGGGCTTTGGCGCATCGGAAATTTTGATGTCGTATTCATAGCCATTGCAGCCGCCATCTTTCACCGCAAGGCGTACGCCTCGGCTGGGGGTGTAGTTGGGGGTGCCGCGCAAAAAGGTACGCAAGCGCAGTTCAGCAATTTCGGTGAGGGTGATAGTCATGGGATTGGTTACCGGTTATTGGGAATTGGTTACTGGTGCTTAGGAATTGGGCGGGGCAAGGTTAGGTTCTAGAGAGAATCGGTAGAGCCAGAGGCTTTTCCGGCAGGGGCTGGGGGCCACCACAGATGGGGCAGTGAGGGTCATGGTAGGTGCGACGTTTGGCGAATTCGGCCCGGGCCAGATCCATGGTGAGGAGTTGGCCCAGTAGGGGTTCGCCCAGTCCGGTGATCAGCTTCACAGCTTCTAGGGCGGCAAGGCAGGCCAGGGTACCTGACACCGCCCCCAGCACCCCAAAGCCCCAGCGATCCCACTCTGGTTTTTCGGGGAAAAGACAGGTGAGGCAAGGGGTCTGCCCCGGCACAATGGTGGTCAGGTAGGCGTCCATAGCATTCATTGCCGCTTCCACCATGGGCTTGTTCCAGCGGACACAGGCGGCATTGAGCAAGTCCCGTTCTTTGAAGTCAAAGGCGCAGTCTAGGGCAATGTCCGCCCGTTGCACCAGGGCATCAATGTTGTCCGCCGTGACGTAGTCGCACACCGCCTCGATGGCAATATCCGGGTTAAAGGCGGCCAAGGTTTCCTGGGCTTTAAACACCCTGGGCTGACCCACCCAGTCATCGGTCATGAGGATTTGCCGATTCATGTCGTCCCGCTGGAGGTTGCCCCCCCGCACTAGGATCAACCGCCCTACCCCCGCCGCCGCTAGGTAAAGCGCGGCTGTGCCACCTAATCCGCCCACCCCAGTGACCAGGGCTGTCGTAGCCTTCAGGCGCTCCTGCGCAGCCTGCCCAAAACCAGGAAGCTGCATTTGCCGACAATAGCGTTCGAGTTCGGTGGGTGTGAGCATGGGAATGATGGGTTAGCGATTTTGAGGTTTTGGGAGTTGATCCCCCCTAGCCCCCCTTGGAAAGGGGGGAATGGATGGTAGGTGGAGGCAGAATTCCTTTTAGAAAGGGGGAATAGTAAGGAACTGGCCTTCAACGTCCCCCTTTTCAAGGGGGATTTAGGGAGATCCCTAGGGGCATGGGTAGAAGCACGATTACTCCATGGCAATCTCCGACATTAAAACGACGTTGCTGTGCTTTTGGTTGAAGACCTTAAATAGTTTTTCTGACTGAGGCGATGAGGTTTGGAAGATGCTGTAGGCTTCTTGCAAAAATCCACGATAACGCTTGAAGGTGGCGTCGTCATCAAAGTCGGGCATCAGTGCGCCTCTTTCTCGCATGATATGGGCGAACTTTTGCAGAATATGTAAGCGATTAACGTTTAGAAATCCTGGATCGTAGGGAAGTTCAAAAAAGGCAAAGTAGTCTTCGGCCTGGGTAATTTGGTTGAAGGTCTCAGTTTTGGTACTCATTGGGCTTTCTCCAAGGTTTTCAACTGTTGTTTGAGATCACGTAACTGGACGTAGATCTCGTAGGTGCGAGCGGCTGCATCGGGCAGTTGGTCGAGGTCGGTGGGCAATCCTTCGGCAATATCATGGAGATCCATCTTGAGCTGACCCGCTTTGCTGTTGAGCTTTTTAATGTGGGTCTTTAGCTCGTCGATGGTGAGGGTTTCGGTGGTTAGCATTTGAGATCGAGAATTGAGGGTGATGGCTAGGGTTGGGGTTGGGGCGCACCGCTGTGCGCCCGTACAGGAAATTGAAGGTTTACCACTGGCTTACTTCTGGGAAGCGGGTGGCAAGTTCGATTCCTCTTTCGACAAGGCGTTCCCCTTCTTCGTTAAGTTTTTCGAGGGAAACAAAGCTGAATCGTTGGGCATCGCGCAGGGTTTTAGACACCAGCAGCAGACGACCAGAGAAGACCAGCGCCCAGCCAAAACCTTCGTGGCTGAGGTCAATGACGACCTGAGATAACATTCCCGTTTCCTGTTCGATGCGATAGGCTACGGCCCGGAAAAAGGCCATAATTCGCGATTGGGTGATCGGGTCTACTTCGCCTTCTACAGAAATTTCTCGCTTTTGGGCCTTGGTGAGAATGTAGCGCTTTAGCAGCAGTTCATCGGCCCAGTGGCGGTAGGTGCCATAGGAATCGTTAGCGCGAATTTGCTGCACGATGGCTTGCAAAAAGGGTGAATCAGTAACGGTCAAGGTTGGGGTTGGGGTTGGGGTTTCGGCGGTCGTCATACGGTCACTTCCTCCTCGGTTTCAGTGTAGGCTTCTTCAAAGCTGGGGGTAGTTTTCTGGCCTAGGGCTTTGCGTAACCAAGGGGGAGGACTGCCCTGTAGGGTGTGAACTAATTTTCCTAGGGTTGCTTCAATTTCATCCGCCTCAGATTGTGATTTCATGGGGGTAATTTTGCGATTGATCAACCGTGCCGCTGCACTGCCGCCAATGTCTGCCACGTAGACAATGGTGCAACCCTGTAGAGCTTTTAGCTTGGGTTCTAGCTTGTCTTCGTTGCCATCCTCCTTCAGATTTCCCCCAAAGGTCAGGGTTTCTAAGAAGGTATAGCCATCGAGGGTGAGATCGTAGACATCGATTTTGCTGGCCCAACCAAAGTGGGCATTGATGTGAACGTTATCCTTGGTAGCAAAGGCTATTTTCATGGTGAATCTCCGCTTAAATTCTCATCGTGAGTCCTGTCTGAATCCTGATTTCCTCCTGTTGGGTTCCGCTGGTACTTCACCCAACCTATGCGTGATGTTTGACTCTCCTCTCTAGCTCCCCTTTACCCCTGGG
>CAZWNR010000207.1:0-7022 GCA_964635665.1 uncultured bacterium
CACCTCCACCACGTCGGGGGAGAAGTTTGCATCGGCCAGGGCTTGGGCTTCCTCAGGGTTGAGGGCCGCCGCCGTGGGCACCACTACCGTGTCTCCGTCCCGCAACAGCAGGTTTTGGGCTTGGCTCCCGTTTTCTAGGAGGGCAAAGAAGTCGATGGGAATGACTTGCTCGGAGCCGTTCATTTGAGGCCGACGCACCTCAATGTCGCGAATGTTAGCCAGTTGAGTGATGCCCCCTGCCGCCTGAATCGCCTGCACCACCGTGCGTAGTTCGTTGGGGTTGGGCTGAATGCCGTCGGGAGCATCCCCTGGGCCAGTGGTGTAGGCCCCAGGTCGCCGCACCTCGCCCACTACCGCCACCCGCATGGGCCGAGGCGTAAATAGGGTGAGGGTTACCACAGGCTCGCGGATAAACTCGGAGTAGCGCTGCTCCACCGCCCGCGAGGCCTCCGTTAGGTCTAATCCTCGCACAGATACCCGCCCAATCCAGGGTAGGTTGATGGTGCCATCTACCAGAACGTTGTATAGGTTGTCGGAGACAAGACGGTTACCGCTTTGGTCGTTGGTCAGCTCCGGCACATTAAAAATATCGAAGCGCACCACATCCCCTGGCCCCAGCACATAGGCATCGTTGTCCGCTTCGTTAATCAGCGTGACATTGTTGGGCCAAGGCGATGGGGCACTAAGGGCAGGATCCGCAGGGGAGAAGGGTTGGGAGTCTGCCTCCGAATTGGTGGGGGAAAGGGGCTGAGAATCGGCGTTTGTAAAATCGGGAGACTCATGGGTTGGCCCCTGGGCTAACAGCGGCGTTGCATAGCTGGATACAAGCCCTAGGGCAATTAAAGAACTCAGTGCTGCACGATAGGTAGGAAACATAGCAACCATTTGAATAACACTCTGAACATCACAATGTTGGCTACACCGTCAGGCGGAAAGCTCAAGAAACCCTATACGCTTGACATTGCTCTCCTCCCTGTCTCAATAACTACTGTACAACTGGGCTCTGGGGAGACGACGGACAGATCCCAGATGGGCGATTGGCCCAATTCGTCTGGCCCAATTCGTCCATGGCCCTGGCAACTCTGCCAGTCCCGCTCCAGCCCCCGCTGCCTTTGCCAGCCGCAGCAGGCTTGGTTTACAGTCCATCGGCATAGACGTTCTTGAAGCCGGAATGGTTTCTACGGACAGCGGCTTTACAACTCCAGACCTTCCCCATCCCAGACCTTCATCATCCCAGACTTCACTATTCCAGGTGACGCGATGCCCCTGCTGATACCGTCGCCCCCCAAGGTGTCTGCGCTACCTTGGGGGGAAAGTCCTTTTCAGAACACCACCTTTCCGGTGGATTTTAGAGGATCTTGTCTGGCAAGTCCTCCCATGGCACCTGTAGTAAACACTATCTTTATGAAGTCGGTGGATTGCATGCGGTGGTTCACTCGGCTGGGCAGTCGCTTGAAGGATTCCCGGTTGGGCCATGGGGAATCCCACAGCAGGCATTGCCGCTCCAGAGCCTTGGCATGGCGCTTGGATTCTAGACCGATTTTTCGCCGTGGCTACTATCCTAGGGGCCAAGACGTTCCCTATGGTGTGCCCTGTGTTTACAGGTCTTGATTTGATCGTAGTGTTTTTGGCGGTGGCGCTTATCTTCTACGTGACCAGTGCCGATGGAGGTGGGTCTGAATTTAAACCAGAGCCCTTGACCGTGATGGTGGTGGTGATTGTGGTGGGGATGATCGTCATTTCGTTAACCTAATCGTTAAGGCAGGGCTCCGCTCTGAACAAAAGGCCCTGACCCAGGGGCTGGCCAACCGTCACCCCAGGCTTGAACCACGGTGTTGGGGTCGGGGTGATTGATGCTGGGAGTCTCCTGACCCTCTGACGGATCTGGGGTCTGGCCAGTTTTGTTAGTCAACCAGGGTTATGGCAGACTCTTAAGTTTATTGAAAAAAACAATCGGTCATTGGCCAATTCTGGGCTTTCCAGTACAATGGCGTCCCAAAAGCCACGCGATTGCTCCAACATTCCCTCTGGAGCGGTTTTCACAGGATACAGCCCTCCATAGTACCCCAGTTAGGACGTTCCCTATGACCTCCGTTGTCCCTCGCCCCACGGATGACTCTCGGCTCAGCCCGTTGCCCGAGTCGGTACGGGCGCACCTGCAAGAACGCTTCCAACTTGTGGTTCCGGCCTCGACCCCTTCCGCGAAAACCCTGCTCTCCCACCCCCTATCGTCGATGCCTGTGACCCCTCGATCCCCGGTGCCCTCTGCCCAATCCCCGTCCTCCGCAGCCCAGGGTGCGTCCCAGTCCCCCGCTCCGGCCATTGTCACCCTCGACCGGGTGGAAAAAATCTATCCCAACGGCAGCACCGCCCTCACCGATGTCAGTTTGACCGTAAACCAGGGCGACTTTTTGTTCGTGACGGGGCCATCGGGGTCGGGGAAATCCACCCTTCTGAAACTGCTCTACGGCTACGAGCGCCCCACCAGCGGCGAGATCTTCGTAGCCAACGAGCCCATCGCTAAACTGCGGGGCAACAAGCTAGCCATGATGCGCCGCCGCATTGGCGTGGTGTTTCAAGACTACAAGCTGATTCCCCGCCGCACCGTGGCCGAAAATGTGGCCTTTGTGCTCTGGGCGCAGGGCTTCACCCGTAAGGAGGTGCATCGCCGTCTGTGGCCTGCCCTCAAAATGGTGGGGCTGCAAAACAAGGCCCAGTGCTTCCCGGATGAACTCTCTGGGGGCGAACAGCAGCGGGTTAGCATTGCCCGTGCCGTCGTGAACACGCCTCCCCTGCTGCTGGCCGACGAACCTACGGGAAACCTGGATGCCGACAACTCTCTCCAGGTGATCAAGATCCTCAAAAAGCTGAACTCCATCGGCATCACCGTCATCGTTACCACCCACGATGAGCAGTTGGTGAGGATCTCTAACCATCCCGTCGTGCAAATCCGCAACGGTCGCCTTCACCACCTGGTGCGCTAGCCTAGGGATATCTCGACGCATAACCCAACGCCATAGATTTCGGTGCTGGGTTATGCTTCCTTCCGCCTAATTGACCCCCTGCGGTATTTTCAGAGCAGGCCATGGGAGTTATCGGGGGTGGTTTCCGCGAAATTCGTTGCCCTTCCCCCTGCCAATCCCCCTATCCCTGACAGCCCACCCAGGTGCCCTGATCCTCATAGAGGAAGGGGGTGCCCGTATTGCACACCACCGAAATGGCGCTTTGGGGGCCGGGAATGGTGATCATCGATACGGTTCCACCGACGGGGCTAGGCACGTCAGAGAGTTCAGGCTCCGTCAGGGATGACGCTGGGCCAGTGGCACTGCCGGGGGTGGGTACCTGACAGCCGATCCAATCTATCCCGCTGTCGCGGTAGCTAAAGGGCACAAAGCCATCCTGGTCGCAGGACACCATAGCCGCTGCTTCGGGGCCGGGTAGACGAAGCTGTTTAACCGTGCCACCCGCAGGGCTGTCCACCTCGCCAAAGAAAACGCCGATGGCGGCAGCGGGCTCATCGGTGGTTGGGGCCTCAGCCTCCGGGGCTTCAGGTTCGATCAACTCTACAGGGGTGGTGCAGGATACCGTGCCCACCAGGCAAACCACAGCGATGGACGCGGTTGTCCAAAAACGGGATGAAACCATGGAACAGTTACCTTGTTGTATCAAGCTTATGGAGCATCGACAATTATAAGTACGGACTTAACCCATGGCTGACGTCTCGCCATCATCCTTGTCATTCAAGGTGAGTCTAGGTCTAATCGCTACCGTGAAATCCCGAGTTTGTTGTCTCCAATCGATAGGGCCAGAACCTACAGCCATGGATGACGCCCCATGGAGGATCGTTTTCGCGCTACCCAACCTACTGGCCTAGGGAATGTTCCGTCAACGCAACATTCCGTAACATCTGCGGGCGTGCTTCGGTTAATCAATAGGATAATGATCAGAGCCAAATCCAGGCCGCAAACACGGCATGGATGCTCAAGTTTTAGGTATCTGCGAGGAAAGTGCTTTGGTCAGTACAGCCCCATTAAAAACATCGAAATCAGAAGAGATTTTCACCGCCGCCCAAAACCTGATGCCGGGGGGCGTGAGCTCTCCGGTGCGGGCCTTCAAATCGGTGGGGGGTCAGCCCATTGTCTTTGACCGGGTCAAGGGGGCGTACATCTGGGATGTAGACGGCAACCAATATATTGACTACGTGGGCACCTGGGGGCCTGCCATTTGCGGCCACGCCCACCCCGAAGTGCTCTCGGCCTTGGCAGCGGCCTTAGAAAAGGGCACCAGCTTTGGCGCACCCTGCTATTTGGAAAACGTGCTGGCGGAGATGGTGATCCAAGCCGTACCCAGCATTGAAATGGTGCGCTTTGTCAACTCTGGCACCGAAGCCTGTATGGCCGTGCTGCGCCTGATGCGGGCCTACACCCAGCGCAACAAGATTATTAAATTCTCCGGCTGCTACCACGGCCACGCTGATATGTTCCTGGTGCAGGCGGGTTCTGGGGTGGCTACCCTGGGGCTACCCGACTCCCCCGGTGTGCCCAAGGCGGCCACCAGCGACACCCTCACCGCCCCCTACAACGATCTCGAAGCGGTGAAGGCGCTGTTCGCCCAAAATCCTGGCGAAATTGCGGGTGTGATCCTGGAGCCCGTGGTGGGTAACTCTGGCTTCATCACCCCCGATGCAGGCTTCCTAGAAGGACTGCGCGATATCACTCGCGAAAACGATGCCCTGCTGGTGTTTGACGAAGTGATGACCGGCTTCCGCATTGCCTACGGTGGTGCCCAGGCCAAGTTTAATATCCCCCCCGACCTTACCACCCTGGGTAAGGTGATCGGCGGCGGTCTACCCGTGGGGGCCTACGGCGGTCGGCGCGAGATCATGGAAATGATTGCCCCTGCTGGCCCGGTATACCAAGCGGGTACCCTCTCCGGCAACCCCCTGGCGATGACGGCAGGCATCAAAACCCTGGAACTGCTCCAACGCCCCGGCACCTATGAGGAACTGGAACGGCTGACCGCCAAACTGGCGGACGGTCTGCTGCAAGCAGCTCGCGAGGCCGGGCATGAGGTCTGCGGTGGCCACATCAGCGCCATGTTTGGGATGTTCTTCCACCCCGGCCCCATCACCCGCTACGAAGACGCCAAACAGTCTGACCTAGGCAAGTTCAGCCGCTTCCATCGGGCTATGCTAGAGCACGGCGTTTACCTCGCCCCCTCCCAGTTCGAGGCCGGATTTACCTCCCTGGCCCACACCGATGCCGACATCGACGCCACCCTCGCCGCCGCCCGCGACGTGTTTGCCACCCTGTAGGGTCGTTAGGTGTTGGAGATCCCCCCCTGCCCCCCTTGGGAAGGGGGGTGGTTCTTGGTTGCTTCTCAAAGTCCCCCTTCCTACAGGGGCGACTCACGGTCACATCTCAAAGTCCCCCTTTGCAAGGGGGATTTAGGGGGATCTCCAAAGTCTGATGGCTCAATTCAATCCCTCGTACCTACCCCTAATTACATGGCTCCCTCTGACCCCACGGCTTCGGGCCTTTCCCTCAAGCGTTTGGCCCTGATTGTTGTGACAGCCCTGGTGTCTCTGGTGCTGGCGCAATCGCTCTTTAATAGTCTGACCGAACCCCAGGTGGCCAGTCAGCTTCAGCTTTACCAAACCGATCTACTGCTGGAGGGCAGCGCCTGGGATGGAGCCGGACTGCCTCCCGACCAGTGGCCCCTGTTACGCCAAGGGTTGCTGGGAGAAGACCCCATCGCCACCGCCAAAAAGCAGTACGAAGCCGTGCGAGAGGAAGCCTCCGTCCTCGTTCAGGCGGCTCAGCCCACCCCGGCTAATTTGGGGGAATCGACCAATGAGGGTAAACCCCTGCCCCGCCGCCAACAAACCGCCCAGGCCCAGCAGCAAGCCCTGATCGCAGAACTGGATCTGCGCCTAGGCCTGATGGAAGCGGCCCAAGACAATCTTCCCGCCGCCCTAGGGCGATGGAACCAAGTCCAGGCTAGCGACACCGCCCCCGATAGCCTAATTCGCACGGCTAACACCCTCACCCGCCTATGGCAGGAAAACACTGCCCTGCCCGAAGACGAGGCTTGGCTGCGGCAATCCCTCAAGGGCTGGTTTGCCAGCCGTGCCCTAGAACAGCTCTATCGCGTCGAAAACCGGGAGGGGGATCGCCAACAACTGCTCGACCAAGAGCAAACCACCGCCCAAGATAAACTGCTGAAGCTGGCCCTAGTGGGCACTCTTCCCGCCCTAGGATCCATCCTAGGTGTCGGCATTATCCTTGGTCTTGGCCTTCAGTGGTTCCTCAAGGGAGAAGCTTCCCTGCTCCGTCGTCCCGCCAGCCCAGAATGGGTGATTCCCTGGGACGGCGAGACCATCTGGCAGGTGCTGATCGTAGGGTTCTTTTTGGTGGGTCAAATCCTGCTGCCCCTGCTCCTCGGTGGTTTGGGCCTCAGCGGTGCCGCCCTCAGCAGTCGTGAACGAGCGATTTTTTCCCTCAGTTACTACCTGATCATGGCTGCCGGGGGCCTAGGGGTGCTGTGGCTGTCGGTGCGGCCCTATCGTCCTTTGCCTGAAGGTCTGTTTCGGATCAGACTGTCCCTCCCTGGTCTCCTCTGGGGCATGGGCGGCTACCTGGTCGCCCTGCCGCTGATGCTGCTGGTGGCCCTGGTGAACCAGCAAATTTGGCAAGGTCAGGGAGGCAGCAATCCCCTGTTGCAAACGGTGCTGGAAGAACAAGACCCCGTGGCTCTAATCGTCTTCTTTGTCACCGCCGCCGTTGCCGCCCCGCTGTTTGAAGAAACCCTGTTTCGCGGCTTTTTGCTGCCCTCTCTAACCAAATATATGACTGTGGGCTGGGCCGTTGGACTGAGTGGCCTCATCTTCGCCGCCGCCCACCTTAGTCTCTCGGAGGTACTGCCCCTGACGCTGCTGGGCTGCATTTTAGGGGGCGTCTACAGTCGATCCCGCAACCTGCTCTCCCCCATGGTGCTGCACAGCCTTTGGAATAGTGCCACCA
>CAZWNR010000208.1:0-7021 GCA_964635665.1 uncultured bacterium
CAGTCCAGTCCGCTGCGTATTCCGCTGCGCCCTCCGGGAGCAAGGGTTGGGTCTGCTCTCCTGAAGGGGCAAAGGCGGCGCCCGGCTGGCTGCGCACGCCAAAGGCGCGTTCCAGCGCCGTATCCTCCGGCCCTGGGCCGACCAGCACGAGCGCACCGCCGGCTTCCACCCACGCGCGCAGGGTTTCTGCCTCGGCAGGCGTGTAGGCTAGCAGGTTGGGGTAGACAAAGAGCAACTCCGTGCCAGGCGGCAGCGCAAACTGCATCCCGCCGCTGCGGCGCACGTCGTAGCCAAGCTCTTCCAGCCACAGACGCAGGGCGGCCAGGCCATCGTCTGCCGTCGAGTCGAGATCAAAGGGCGGCGGCTGCGCCGGGCGATTGCCCACCGCGCTGGCGACCAGCAGCAGGGCGACCAGCAGCACCACGCCGATCAACGGCAGGTTGCCGCGCTGAAAGATGCGGCGGGCGCGGTTCGGGCGCGCCGCGGCGCCGGGACCTGCGCCGGAAGCAGCGCCAGAAGCTGTGGCTGTCACGGTTGCGCCTCCTGGGCTGGACGCCGGGCACCTTCGACAGTCACAACGTGCTCTTCGAGCTGATGAACTGCCGCGACTCCGAGGTGATGGGCCGGGGCGACTTCAACCTCGGAAACTACTGCAATCGCCGGGTGGACGAGCTCACCGACCGCTACAGCGAGCGTAAGGCCGCTGCTGCTAGAGAAATCTAAAAAGCGGCCAAAAAATTGCTTGGGAGAGAGTAAAGTTAGGTACTTTGTCGGTATTCTGCCTGCTAAGGTGAACGTCAAGCCAGTGACGCTACCTTGGCGACGCTTGTGCTGAAGACTACCCCCCCGTGGCTCCGTAGACAATCCCCGACAGCGTGGCCATCACCACCACCAGGGACACAAAGACGACGGTTTTCTTCGTACCCATGATGCTGCGAATCACCAGCATGTTTGGCAATGATAGGGCGGGGCCAGCTAGCAACAGTGCCAGAGCAGGACCTTGGCCCATGCCGTTGCCAATCAACCCTTGCAGGATGGGCACCTCCGTCAGCGTTGCGAAATACATGAAGGCTCCGGCCAAGGCGGCAAAGAAGTTCGCGAATACTGAATTGCCCCCTACTGCCCAGCTAATCCACCGGGCGGGAATCAGGGCCTCCTGTCCGGGACGACCGAGGAGGGCACCCGCCACCAGCACGCCAAAGAACAGCAGCGGCAGGATTTGCTTGGCGTAGTCCCAAGCGGACTGGAACCACTCGCCTGCTTCGTCCTCATCTGTGCTAGTGAGCCAGGAGAGGCCGACGACCGCTGCCCCAAAGGCCACCAGGGGCTGGGCCACGGACTGGAACGCTAGCACCGTTGTTACACCCACCACCAGGGCCACTTTACCGGGGTTCAGATCCAGCCAGCGAATAAGCATCACCGTCAGAGCCAATCCTAGCCCTCCGGTGATCCACCACTTTGCGCCGTAGATGGCCCCCCAAAGGCCGTCTATCTCCGTGGGTTTAGCCCAGTTGGCAAAGACCAAAATCCCCACCATTACCCCCAAAAACAGAGTATTTTGCCACAGGGGACGCACCACATCTGGATCCGGAAATCCGGCTTGGGCCTCGATTTTCTCCAGTTCTTCCTGCCGAAAAATGAAGGCCATCAGCACACCAATCACCACACTCAAGCCAATTGCCCCCACTGCCCGCGCAATGCCTAGCCTCAGCCCCAGCACCCGTGCCGTCATAATGATGGCCAGCACATTAATGGCGGGGCCAGAATAGAGAAATGCCGTAGCAGGGCCAAGGCCAGCCCCCATGCGGTAAATACCTGCAAACAGGGGCAACACCGTGCAGGAACACACCGCCAAAATGGTGCCCGACACCGAGGCTACACCATAGGCCAAAACCTTGTTGGCATTGGCCCCCAGGTATTTCATCACCGCATCCTGGGAGATGAAGACGGCAATCGCTCCGGCAATGAAGAAGGCCGGAATTAAACACAACAGCACATGCTCCTGGGCATACCAGCGCACCAAATAAAGCGCCTCAAACAGGGCATTGCGTAGCCGTTCCGAGTTCTGAATCGCCTCCACGGGCAGGTAAAAACAGGCCAAAAATCCCGCCACAATCCACAGCAGCGGCTTCCATTCCGATTTCCAAAAAGGCATAGACCATTCTCCTCCCCAAGCTGGCTGGGGACTATGTGGTGTAAACGGTGCAAAAACGAGGGCTGCCACATCCGAAGATCGTTCCCGGCTTCCATCCCGTCAAACCGCAGGGGCGAGGTCTTTTGGCCCATCTGAATAGGGGATGTCAATCGGGGGGATGGTGGGCAATGCCTACCCTACGGGGTGGTGGTTTTCTAGCTGGGTAGCAGGGCTTCAATGTCAGCGGGTTCCAGGAGTTTGCCCTGGCTGAGGACTTGGCCGTTGACAACCAGGGCCGGGGTTTTCATCACGCCGCGCTTGACGATTTCTAGGGTGTCGGTGATGTGGGCGACCTCGGCCTCTAGCTGCCGATGTTCAAGGGCGACCTTGGTGTTGGCCTCTAGCTGATGACACTTCTTGCAGCCCGTCCCTAAAATTTCAACCTTCAGGGTCGTCATAATCGCTATCTTCCTTAAATGATCTTGAAATCAATAGATTGACATCTGGGATCTCTAGGAGATCAGTCCTTCGCCCCTGGGGAAACCGAGGCCGTTGGCGGAGGGGAGTGAAACACCACACATTGCTGCCCCTCGGTTGGCTGGGCGACTCCCCGCTGGCACTGTTCCAAGAGGGGGCTCAGTTGGGCTTTCAGGGCTTGTAGGGTGCAGATGGTCTCGTCGATCTGCTGCATTTTCCTGAGCAGTCGATCATGCACTTCCTGGCAAGACAGCCGTTGGCCATCTTGGAGAGCCAGCAGTTCCTTAATGTCATCTAGACTTAGCCCTAGGGTTTTGGCCTGAGTGATGAAGGTGAGGCGATCCAAATCTGCCTGGGCGTAGAGCCGATAGCCCGCCGCCGTGCGTTGGGGGCTGGGCATCAGGCCAATGCGCTCATAGAAATAGAGGGTCTGGGGGTTCAGGCCTAAACGGCGGGCGACTTCACCAACCTGAAACATGGAGTGACCTCCGGGAGGATTTCACACCCAAAGCCTACTCCTTATACCCACGTATAGAGTCAAGGGTTGAGGGGCGATATCGCAAAATTTGGCCCGTTGTTTGCCCCAGTTCCGCAGGTTACGTTAAATTAAGTAAAGATTTCGTCTCATACTTTTTACCTTAGGCGGTAGTTTAGCGAGTTTCTTGGCAACGATTCCTTGCTTTCCAGGCATGATAGACCTATCTATCTATCCCGCGAATCGGGAACTTGGATCCAAGGCTCGGTAGCTGCCCGACGCTGCTTTAGTCAACGCCGATAAATCTGTGCAAGTCGTGAATAGAGGCCATTGGTTATGAAATTTTCTTGGCGAGTTGTCCTACTCTGGACCCTGCCGCTGTTGGTTGTAGGGTTCTTCCTGTGGCAGGGGGCTTTTTCCGGCGCTCCTGCTGATATGGGTCGCAACGCGGCCAGCACCCGCATGACCTATGGCCGCTTTCTAGACTATCTGGATGCTGGACGGGTGACAGCGGTAGATCTCTACGACGGGGGCCGCACCGCCATCATCGAAGCGGTGGATCCTGAGCTAGACAATCGGGTGCAGCGCTGGCGGGTGGATCTCCCCGGCAATTCCCCCGATCTGGTCAGCCGTCTGCGGGAGTCCAACATCAGCCTAGATTCTCACCCCCCCCGCAATGATGGGGCGCTGGTGGGTGCCCTAGGCAATCTGCTGTTCCCCTTACTGTTGATCGGTGGACTGTTCTTTTTGTTCCGTCGCTCCGGCGGTGGCGCAGGTGGCCCTGGCCAGGCCATGAATTTTGGCAAGTCCAAGGCCCGCTTCATGATGGAAGCTAAAACCGGGGTCATGTTCGACGATGTGGCCGGGATTGACGAAGCCAAGGAAGAGCTGCAAGAGGTGGTTACCTTCCTGAAGAAGCCCGAACGCTTCACGGCCATCGGTGCTCGTATTCCCAAGGGTGTGCTGCTGGTTGGCCCTCCCGGAACCGGAAAAACCCTGCTGGCCAAGGCCATCGCCGGGGAAGCTGGGGTGCCCTTCTTCTCCATCTCCGGCTCTGAGTTTGTGGAAATGTTCGTCGGTGTGGGTGCCTCCCGCGTCCGCGACCTGTTCAAAAAAGCGAAAGATAACGCCCCCTGCATTATCTTTATCGATGAAATTGACGCCGTGGGTCGCCAGCGGGGCGCAGGTATCGGCGGCGGCAACGACGAGCGGGAACAAACCCTCAACCAACTGCTGACCGAAATGGATGGATTTGAGGGTAACACTGGGATCATCATCATCGCCGCCACCAACCGAGTGGATGTGCTGGATTCCGCCCTGCTGCGTCCCGGTCGCTTTGACCGTCAGGTGACGGTGGATCCCCCTGATATCAAGGGTCGGGTAGAGGTGCTGGAAGTCCATGCCCGCAACAAAAAGCTGGCCGAGGACATTTCCCTAGAAGCCATTGCCCGCCGGACTCCGGGCTTTACCGGAGCCGATCTGGCCAACCTGCTGAACGAAGCTGCCATCCTCACCGCCCGCCGCCGCAAGGACGCCATCACCATGGCCGAAATTGACGATGCGGTAGACCGAGTGATCGCCGGGATGGAAGGGACTCCTCTGGTAGACAGCAAGAGCAAGCGCCTGATTGCCTACCACGAAGTGGGTCACGCCATCGTGGGTACGCTGGTGAAAGACCACGACCCTGTGCAAAAAGTTACCCTCATTCCCCGTGGCCAAGCCCAAGGTCTAACCTGGTTTACCCCCAGCGAAGAGCAAATGCTGATTTCCCGCGCCCAAATCCTGGCTCGTATCACCGGAGCCCTGGGTGGTCGTGCCGCTGAGGACGTTATCTTTGGCGATGCCGAAGTGACCACCGGGGCCGGAAACGACCTCCAGCAGGTGTCTAACATGGCCCGCCAGATGGTTACCCGCTTCGGCATGTCTGACCTAGGGCCGTTGTCCTTGGAAAGCTCCCAGGGCGAAGTGTTCCTCGGTCGCGATTGGCTCTCCCGCTCGGAATACTCTGAGGAAATTGCCTCCCGCATCGATGCCCAGGTGCGCATCATCGTCGACCAGTGCTACGAAGAGGCCAAACGCATCATGCGCGACAACCGGGCGCTGATCGACCGCTTGGTGGATCTGCTGGTGGAACGGGAAACTATTGATGGCGACGAATTCCGCCAAATCGTTTCAGAATATACCGTCGTTCCCGATAAGCAGCAGTTTGTTCCCCAACTGTAGGCTGACCCAGTAAGATTCGGCGTAATGGGCAGAAAGGCTCGTCTATCCAGGCGAGCCTTTTCTGTGGCAGGACGCCGCCTATAGCTATCGGCATTGGGGCTAGGACATTCAGACAATGTTCAAATCTACGTAACAGATCTGACCCACTAGTACGGCTAGACGAGTTGGGAATCAAGGGAACTGTGTCCCCAGTCGGCCTCCATGTATAAAGAAATATTAATAGCCACTTAAGTTTTTCTATACTTTTGTTGCGCCACGTTGAGAAACCCCAGACACCTAGACCAAGCTAAGGATAGTTATTTTCACTGAGAAAGCGATGTTCTCCCAACTCTCCCTAGCGCCTCGGTACCGCCTGGATGATGAGTCTGCCTGGTTGCAAGGTATTGATCCCCTGCGGCGCTATTGGGTGATGGTAAACGGCGAAGAAACCCTAGTGCGTCGACTGCCTGGCCTCAGCACCCAAGATTTTGAAAGCTTTAAGCAGGCCATTCGCGGCTTTCGGGGCTTGGATATTGGCCAAGAACTGACCCTGCCCGCCGAACTGGGCGAACAGTTGACCATCTTTTGCGTTGCCGAAAACACCTATGCCGTTGCCGACCATTCCTCGGCCCCGGTGTGGCACCTGTTTGATCGGGAATCCCTCGAATCGCTGCTGATGACGGCCCATCCCGATTGGCAATGTGCGCCCCAACATTTGCGTCTGGGGCAATCGGTTCTCACTGCCGCCTGGGGGCAACCCGTTGCGGCCAAAGCAGCTTAACCTAAAGCCTAAGAATCCAGGGTTCTACAGATCCCAGGGGTTTACCGGGACCCGCCTAGGACTATCGCACCAAAGCTAAAACCCTGGGATCTAAATGCCCAAGTGCTCTGGAGTCTAGAGGCGTACAAGTCAATTAGCCCCGGTTGAATTGCAGTAACTCTTGCAGAGAAGCCAGTAGCTTAATTTCGGCTCGCTGAATTTGATCGGCGGTGGTGATGTCGAAAATCCATTGCACATTCACGGTAAAGAGGGGCGTCTTGACGCGGCCTTTTACCGTTATCTGGTGACCATAATCAGTAATCTGCGTGCGGCTCTCCTTTGGAATTGCCTGCATCCCAGCTGCTTCCTGGGCCAGGTAGGTGGCAATGGCGGGTGGCCCCACGATGGCATCCTCGAAGGGTGGACATAGGCAACCTTCATCGCCAAACAGCGTTGCTACAGCAGCGTAGTTTCCCTGGTTGAAATTCTCGAAATACTGTTCCGCCACTGAATCTAGGGTGAGGGTGGTCTGGGAAAGGGTTTGAACCATGGGGGTTAGGAATTGGGGATTGAGAGATTGTCTGAGACAAGGATTAAGGTGGGCACTGCCCACCCTACCTTGCCTAGATATGGGGAAGGGATGGCTATCCCGACAGAGGCCGTAGGGCACTCCCGGATAACCATCCCAATGTCACAGTTTAGCCATTACAGGCTTGGGGACTAGGCTAGAGGATCGACACCCATGGTCACCACGGCCTGACGCATGATGGTAATTTGCTGGTTGAAGTCGAGCTTAGAAATTTGGCCAAAAACGGTTTGGCCAGCGGCTCCTAGCTTGTAGACAGCGGGGACAGGAACGACGGTTTCGGCCCGCATTTCTTCCGCCAGTTGATACCAGAAGGCCAGCTTGGTGTTGTTGGTCAACACACCGTAGGCGCGGGTGAGGGGGGTGCTGGTGCGGTTCACCAGGTCA
>CAZWNR010000209.1:0-6983 GCA_964635665.1 uncultured bacterium
CCACCCACGCCAGATCAGGTCACCCATGGCCAGCCCGTGCTGCGGGTCAACGGCAAGCGCCTTAACCAAAGCCTGGATGATCTCGCCCACATTGGCCGGATGGACAACGGCGGCATCTGTCGTCTCGCCTTTAGCCCAGAAGATGTTCAGGGCCGAGAACTGGTGCGGCGCTGGATGACCGAGGCGGGTATGACCGTGCGCCTAGATACGGCAGGAAACATGATTGGGCGATTACCAGGGCAATTAGATCTGCCGGCCCTGGCCACGGGTTCCCACATCGATACAGTGCCCTGCGGCGGCAAGTTCGATGGCTGTTTGGGTGTGCTGGCAGGCATCGAAGTGGCCCGCACCCTGCAAGAACACAGTCTTCAGTTGGATCATCCCTTCGAGGTGATCGTCTTTGCCGACGAAGAGGACACGATGATCGGCAGCCGTGCCATGGCCGGCACCGCCTCCCTAGAGATCACCGACTATCGCCGCAAGGATGGCCAACCCATTGACCAATGCGTCAAACAAGTGGGGGGCGACTGGAGCCGCCTCGCCCTAGCCCGCCGCACCCGTGGCGAGGTCTGCGCCTTTGTGGAACTGCATGTGGAGCAGGGGGGTGTGCTAGAAACCGCTAAGACCCAGATCGGCGTCGTGCAAGGGGTGGTGGGGATGCAGCGCTACCAAATTCAAATTACCGGACGCCCCAACCATGCCGGAACTACCCCCATGGATCTACGCCAGGATGCCCTGGTCGCCGCCGCCCAGGTGGTGCTGGCCGTGAATCAACTGGCTACCGACCCACCGGGGCAGCGGGTCGCCACCGTGGGCGCGTTGCAGGTGTCGCCCAACGCCGCCAACATCGTGCCCGGCAAGGTGGTGGCTAGTTTGGATGTGCGCGACCTCGATCAAGACATCATCGATAAACTCGTCAACGATCTCAAAATCGAGCTCGTCGCCATTGCCCGGCGCACCCACACCCACATCGAAATTCTGCCCCAACTGAATGTGGCCCCCAGCCCCGCCGCCCCCCACATTCAGTCCACCATTGCCGAGGTCTGCGCCACCCTGGGCCTGAGTGCCATGCCCATGCCCAGCCGCGCCGGACACGACGCCCTGGAAATTGGCCGATTCACGGATATGGGCATGATTTTTGTGCCCAGCGAAGGCGGCTTCAGCCATTCCGAAGTGGAATACACTTCCCCCGACCAATGCACCCAGGGGGCCAACGTGCTGCTAGAAACCCTGCTGCACCTCGATCAGCACTATTGCTAGGGAACTAAAGAGAATCGAATCCGATGGGTAACCATCCTTATCCCTTTGGATAACTCCTGCGCTCAGCCCTGAAAGACACGCCGTCTGACAGTGCTATCATACGAGCAAGCTAGGGGTGTCCGAGGAATCGGACTGAGATCATACCCTCAGAACCTGACCTGGTTGATACCAGCGGAGGGAAGCGTTGCTTGAGGTCATGAGATCGCAACGACGATTGCAGATGGTGTCTAGCCTAGGGTTGGACGCGGGTGGTTAAGCCTTGGCCGTTGGCTGAGGTTAATAGGTAGATTCGATGGCAGACGATTCCTGGGCCATGACGGCCTGATCGTTTCATTTTGAGTTGCCATTCCATTGTTTCTGCATTGCGTTGAGATTGAGCCTTTTCTGTTGTCCCCATCTCCTCTAGCGCTGCATCTTTATCGAGGTTCACCATGAGAACGGAATGGATTGCAAAGCGCCAGGGCCACACCAATGTGTCCCAAATGCACTATGCCCGCCAAGGCATCATCACCGAAGAAATGGCCTACGTGGCCCAGCGGGAAAACCTGCCAGAGGAACTCATTCGTGATGAGGTGGCGCGGGGGCGGATGATCATCCCCGCCAACATCAACCACCCCAACCTAGAGCCGATGGCCATTGGCATTGCCTCGAAATGTAAGGTAAACGCCAACATTGGGGCCTCGCCCAATTCCTCCAGCATCGACGAAGAAGTGGCCAAGCTGCACCTGGCCGTCAAATACGGGGCCGATACGCTGATGGACTTGTCCACCGGGGGCGGCGATTTGGATGCCATTCGCACCGCCATCATCCAAGCCTCACCGATTCCAATTGGGACAGTTCCCGTCTACCAAGCCCTAGAGAGCGTCCACGGCAACATCGAACACCTGACCGCCAATGACTTCCTCCACATCATCGAAAAGCACGCCCAGCAGGGGGTCGATTACCAAACCATCCACGCCGGAATTTTGATCGAACACCTGCCCCTGGTGCGCGACCGCATTACGGGCATTGTCTCTCGCGGCGGCGGCATCCTGGCCCGCTGGATGCTGCATCACCACAAGCAAAACCCGCTCTACACCCACTTTGACGACATCATTGAAATCTTCAAGCGCTACGATGTGTCCTTCAGCCTGGGCGACTCCCTTCGTCCCGGTTGTCTGCACGATGCCACCGATGCTGCCCAACTGGCGGAACTGAAAACCCTCGGCGAACTCACCCGCCGCGCCTGGGAACATGACGTACAGGTGATGGTGGAAGGCCCCGGCCACGTGCCGATGGATCAGATTGACTACAACGTCAAAAAACAAAGGTCAGAGTGCTCCGAAGCACCCTTCTACGTCCTCGGCCCCCTGGTGACGGACATCGCGGCAGGTTATGACCACATCAGTTCCGCCATCGGTGCCGCCCTAGCCGGATGGAGCGGGGCCGCCATGCTCTGCTACGTTACCCCCAAGGAACACCTGGGCCTGCCCAACGCCGAAGACGTGCGCCAGGGCCTGATCGCCTACAAGATCGCCGCCCACGCCGCCGACATTGCCCGCCATCGCCCCGGCGCACGGGATCGCGACGATGCCATGTCCCACGCCCGCTACAACTTCGACTGGAACAAACAGTTCGAGCTATCCCTCGACCCCGAACGGGCCAAGGAATATCACGACGAAACCCTCCCCGCCGACATCTACAAAACCGCCGAGTTTTGCTCCATGTGTGGCCCCAAATTCTGCCCCATGCAAACCAAGGTGGATGCCGATGCCCTAACTGAACTGGAAAAGTTCCTTGCTAGGGAAAAAGCTAGCGTGTAGGTTACCCCGAATCGTTAGAGGTAATGTGCTGGCATCGCTTTCCCAAGGGTGAGCGGTGCCTAGCCTAGGCCTATCAAACCACAAAGGGTCAGTAAGGTAATTATTCAACCAAAAACCTAGTTTCCCTAAGGCTTAGACTTTAAGTCTTGCGTCACTTTTAACAAGCCCAAAAGGGTTCTTCTGCCACCAGGTATAACCATCCATAGGCTCAGATACAGTAATCCATAGATCATCATATCTAGGCCAAGATTAAGAACGGGGTGAAGAGGCAGTGCAGTAATCCGATGAAATCCCACAAGCAAAGCGGCTGCCCCTAGGGAGGCGAATGCTGGCTTAGCGAGGGTTTTTAGGAGTTCAAAGGGCCTGAGATGAAGGCCATGATAGCAGTAGAATACCTCGATTCCAATTAAAATAGGCTGAAGAATACCGTAGGCGGCGGCCACCCCTACGGCCCCCCAGCGCACGCTGACCAAAAACGTTAAGACATTTACACAGGAAGAAAAAACACCCCAACGAAACTGACGGTCTACCTGGCCGAGGGATTGGTAGACCCAGCCCATCGAGATAGTAAACGTTGCAATAAAGGCGGCAGGCATCAAAAACTGAAAAATTGGCACTACCCCTGCCCAGGTTGGACCTAGCATGACTAAGATCACCTGTTCAGCGGTGGCAAAGAGAAAAGCAACAAGGGGCATTCCAAGGGTCGTGATGCCCAACACCGCTTGAAAGTAAACTCGCCGATAGCGCTCAGGATCCTCTTGCAAACGACTGAGCGCCGAAAGCACAACACTGTAGACTGGCCCATTGATCTGGTTAATGGGCAACAGTAATAGTTGATAGGCTTTACTATAGAGCCCTAGCTCGCTGGCCCCCCACACTCGGCCTATCAAGACGTTATCAAAGTTGCGAGAAAAGTAGTTAAGGCATCGAAAGCCCGTTAAATTTCCACCAAAGCTCAGCATAGGGCGAATCTCTGGTGTCCATTTAGGACGACTAGGTCGCCAGCGACAGGCAAGCCAAACTCCGATTACATAGCTAAGAGCAGTAGTAATCTGCATGTAAACTAAAGCCCAGTATCCAGCTCCGTAAAAAGCCATAATCTGGGCCACCAAGACTCCTATGATCAGAGCAGCAATATCGATTTTAGCCAGAACCGAAAAGGACATTTGCCGCCGTAAGAGAGCTTGGTGCTGTACCGTAAAACCTCCAAAGAGGAAGGTGGTAGACAGCAGCAGCATAATCCCAACTAAGCGGGGCTCACGGTAAAACCAGGCCATTACCGGAGCCAAGAGCGCCACAAGGAGGGCAATTAGAAAACTAAAAAGAACATTAATCCAGAACAGAACACTAACTTGCTGATGGGTAATCTGCTCTTGTTGAATCGTAGCCTCAGCTAGACCCAGATCTTTAAAGAGTTGCACAAAACCCATGACCACGGTGACCATACCCACTAACCCGTAGTCATCGGGCGAAAGGAGGCGTGCTAGAACAATAGTCGAGCCGGTAGTGATAACAAATTTTAAGCCCTGAGACGAAATCGTAATCGCTCCACTGCGTACAGTGCGCGTCTTAAGGTCACCTGTGAGGTGATCAGTACGAAAGAAAAAAGTGCCTGGATCCCTAGGAGAATTGTCAGAATCAAGGGGTGGTTTAGGTGGAAGCGTCAAAAGCAAGATCCTCATCTCAGCAGCCGTGTTGCCAGCCCAAGAGCATCATGGAGCAATCAGGCAAACCTGAGTAGATAAAATTTGGGTAGCTAACCCCTTCTTATCATGCATTACCCTAATCAAGGGCGGCGCTGGACAACGCTATGCTGATCCTAGAGAAAGTCAGTTGTCCTGACTTACGGTAACATCGGGTGATGTTGCAATGCCCAGAGATTAAACCCTAGAGTAATTATTCAAGCACCTCTTTCAGGGCTGTACGGGCGGCAAGGTGGTTGCGAGTTGAAGTCAAAATCTCGGCTTCGCGCTCTAGCCTAGCCTCGGTATCATCCATCTCTAGCAAAGACTGCTGCTCCAGGGCAACTCCATACAGATTACTCGCAACCCAGTAGGAAAGCTCCGTTGGCAAGCTAGGTATATTCTCAGGAATCTCAATGGCTTGGCTAGTCAGCTTGGAGGAAAGATGCACCACATCCCGTAATAGGCGATCCACGTCGGACACTAAGGGGGCTAAGTCGCGGTTTGTCGGTTTATCTTCTAGCCATTCTACCAGGCCCACTCGATAGGGCTTTTCCCGCACGTAGCTCAGCACCCGGAAGCGTTGTTGACCAATGGTTAAGATTTTCATTCTGTCATCGGGTAGCCGCTGATAGTGCAAGATTTCAGCACAACAGCCAACTTGAGCAGGCTCTCCAGTTGCTGGATCCAGCATTAACACTCCAAACCGGCGATCCCCTTGGAGCAACGTATTCATCATGATCCGATAACGGAACTCAAAGATGTGAAGGGGGAGATGTCGTCCCGGGAAAAGAACCAGTTCCGGCAAAGGAAATAGCGGTAACTCGCGGACAGAGATTGATTCAGAGAATGCCATGGACGCCCCTATGGATCAAAACGCCTCCGTATTCAGCGTCGCTACGCAGTGACGCTTAGTCGTAATAGTTTTTAATATAGCCCCCTATATCTTAGCTTAACTCTGAAGGAGAATGCCGCTTGCTGATGGAGCATGTTGGTTACTCTCGCGATATCTTAGCCAGTATTTTTTCAATGTATGTAAAAGCCCCCTATTGGATAAGAATAGGGGGCGAATCATATCAACGCAGCCTAGGCTTTAGATCACTTCAGAGGGAGCAATCACCGTGGCCACCTTGAGTTGGCCACGGCAAAATCAAGCAAGACTACCCATGCAGTTCCCTCCCCTGCAGGTCGGCCTCCTAGAGCTTAACTTCAATGTCAACCCCGGCTGGCAAATCCAGCTTCATGAGGGCATCAATAGTTTTGGAGGAAGGTTGATAAATATCGATGATCCGGCGATGGGTACGGCTTTCAAAGTGCTCCCGTGAATCCTTATCGACGTGGGGGGAGCGCAGCACACAGTAGATACGGCGTTTGGTAGGAAGCGGAATTGGGCCAATAGCTGTAGCGTTCGTGCGGTTGGCGGTATCAACAATTTTTTCACAGGATGTATCGAGCAGTCTGCGGTCAAAAGCTTTCAGGCGAATCCGAATTTTTTGCTGCTGAATGGTGGCCATGGGGCTAACTCCAAATTAAATTTTCAAGGTTCTACAAACACACTGAAGAGTAGAACAGGGGCAGGCGGAACGCCTACCCCCATTGTGCTCTCTACAAGGCCTGAATTACTTCAGGATTTTGGAAACAACGCCAGCGCCTACGGTACGACCGCCCTCACGGATAGCAAACCGCATCCCTTGCTCAATGGCAATAGGGTTGATCAGTTCTACGGTCATCTTGATGCGGTCGCCAGGCATCACCATTTCAGCAGCACCACCGTCATCGGAAGTGAAGGCTTTGATGCTGCCAGTTACGTCAGTTGTACGTACGTAGAACTGGGGCTTATAACCAGCGAAGAAGGGAGTTTTGCGCCCGCCTTCTTTCTCAGTCAAGATGTAGACTTCTCCCTCAAATTCGGTGTGGGGAGTAATGCTGCCAGGCTTGGCCAAAACCATGCCCCGCTCCACATCTTCCTTCTGGATCCCGCGAAGCAGCAGACCAGCGTTGTCACCGGCTTGGCCTTGGTCAAGGCTCTTCTTAAACATTTCGATACCAGTGACCGTCGTGCTGCGGGTATCACGAATACCGACCAGCTCAACCGTCTCACCAACTTTGATGACTCCGCGTTCGATTCGTCCGGTGGCTACCGTACCACGACCCGTAATGGAGAACACGTCTTCAACAGCCATGAGGAAGGGCTTGTCAACGTCGCGCTCGGGAGTAGGAATGTACTCATCGACGGTGT
>CAZWNR010000210.1:0-6950 GCA_964635665.1 uncultured bacterium
CGCGAATCCCATACTCTTCAGTGCCCTTCTTCAGGGTTTGGATGCGGCGAATATCGAGGCGAACCGAGGCATAGAACTTGAGGGCATTCCCCCCGGTTTGGATTACCCAAAGGCTTGACGGTTGCTCTACAACCCTGATGTTGTCTGCTCAAACTAAAGATTGAATGTCAGTGGTGACAACGGCTCCAGGTGTCCCCTCGGGCGTCGTTTTCGATCAGTAACGAGATACCTTAGTACAATAGTCCGGACACTTTTCCGGTCAAGCGTTGAAACCGTTGTTCCCTCGTTGACTAGACCACCATGCAAGAAGACTGAACGTTGACTAGACCACCATGCAAGAAGACTGAAACCCGTATTCTATCGTTGGCTCTCAAAAACTGTCCGGAGTGTTGTTGGCAACAACAACCTCTGTAAAGTCAATGTCTGACTATCTCAAACTGAGGCAAAATGACTACAGCCTGCGAATCCTGATACCAAATCCCACTGGGCTATCCCCGATTCCTTAGTGGTGCATGGCAGATCATCGTAGCCATGATTCCGCCAGCCATGATCCGCCCCTATCGCTCACCTTTAACGTAAGGCGTTCCTAGGGCCGCAGGCGTTTGGTCACGGGCATTGCCAAATAACAACACCACCAAGGTCAGCATATAGGGCAGCATCAGCAAAAACTCATAGGGCATTTCCTCTGAACCTAGGGCTTGAATACGGAATTGGAGGGCATCGGCAATGCCAAACAGCAAAGCTCCGCCCAGGGCAACGAAGGGATTCCAGCGGGAGAAGAAGACGAGGGCGATGGCAATCCAGCCGCGTCCGGCGGTGACCCCCTCGATGAATAAGTTAAGCTGTACCACCGTCAAAACGGCACCGCCCAAGCCTGCCATGGCTGATCCCACCAAGGTACAGAGATAGCGCAGTCGAATCACGCTCAACCCTGAGGTTGCGACCGCTGAGGGATTCTCGCCAACCGCACGAATCTGAAGTCCCCAGTTGGTGCGGAACAGGAGGACACTACACAACACCACCAACCCACCACTCAGATAGGTGACGGGACTGTGGTTAAACAAAATCTCTCCGATGACAGGAATGTCAGACAGTCCAGGAATGGGGCGTAAGCTAATGCCAGTGATGCGGGCATTGCCCAATGCGGTGTCGGCCCGGTAGAGATAGGTAGTGAGACTCTGGCCGAGTAAGACCAGGGTGATGCCCGCGACGACTTGATCGGTGCGCCAAGTGATAGAGAGCACCGCCATCAGCAGCCCCATCACGGCACCTGCGGCCATGCCGGCCCCCAAGCCAATCCATGCCGAGAGTTCGGTCAATCCTGTCCATTGTTCCAGGTGATAGGTGGTGGCGAACCCTGCCAAGCCTCCCATAAGCATGACGCCTTCTAGCCCCAGGTTCATCACCCCTGACCGTTGGGTGATGATTTCGCCCAAGACAGCCAGTAAGACAGGAATCGCCAGGCGAATTCCGGCGGTGAGAATCGCGATGAGGAAGGTGATAGTAAAGACTTGGTCCCAGGGCATAGGTTGATTGGTGTTTGGAGATTTTGGATTTTAGAGGGTGTGACGGTAGGGGCGATGCCTCTGGGGATAGGTGATTGGGGATATCCCAGGACATGATCTAGGTGGAGTGCCCCTACTTAGGCCTTGCGTTGGGCAATGGCCTGTCCTGCCAATACCCCCAAGACGAGTAAGGACTGAACGACACCCGCCACGGCGGCGGGAACCTGGAGGGAGACATTTAGGGTTTGGGCACCGATCACCAGGGCAGAAAAGAGAATCGCGGCGATGAAGACCCCGATAGGATTCATTTGACCTAAAAGCGCCACCAGGATTCCCGTGAACCCGTAGCTGTCGGAAATGTTTTGCTTGAGGCGAGTGTAGGTATAGCTGACCTCAATCACTCCAGCCAGTCCGGCGAAGGCTCCACTGAGTAAAAGCGCCGTCAGAATATGCTGACCGGTATTGATGCCAATGCTTCGGGCTACGCTGATTTGAGCCCCCACCGCTCGGAGCCGAAACCCCAAGGGGGATCGCCACAGCAGCACATACACCACGCCGACAAGCACTAGGGCAATCAGAACCCCAACATGGAGCCGACTGGACCATAACCTGGGGATCTGGGCCGCGTCTACAAACTTGGCAGATTCGGGGAGAAATCCGTCTGGGGCACGGAAAGGCACTCGGGCCGCATACTGCACCGTCAGAATGCCGATGTAGTTCAGCATGAGCGTGCAAATAATCAGGTTGATGCCTCGCTTGAGGTGCAGTAAGCCTGCCAACCCACTCCAAAGCAGCCCACCGATAATCCCGGCAATGAGCATCAGGGGAATCAGGAGAATGGCCGGTAACGTGGGCAGCGTTAGGGCAACGATACTACCGAGTAGGGCACCCATGTGATACTGCCCCTCGGCACCGATGTTCCAGACCTTTGCCCGAAAGGCAATGGTGAGCCCCAGGGCAATCAGGAGCAGGGGTGTGGCCTTGAGGATGGTTTCGGTGATTTGGCGCGACCCGCCAAAGGCTCCTAATACCAAGACCTGATAGGCTTCGAAGGGATTGACGCCACTGAACTGAATTAATACGCCGCTGAGCAGCAAGGCCACGATGGCACCCATGACCGGGGCAAAGGGCTTGATCCGTTGGGGCCAGCTTTTCTGTGGAGGGGTTGCGGGGATCAGTTCTGCGGTCATGATGCAGGGGTTCCTCCATCCATGGTGCGGCTATTCATCGTGTTGCCATTCGTCGTGTTGCCATTCATCGGATTTGAGACGAGCACGGTGGCATCCTGAGGGCTCTCTACCGCCTGAGCGTCTGGGGATTGTTTTCCGGCCATCCACAGCCCCAACTGTTTCACATCAGCTTGTTCTGCGTCCATCACCCCGACAATGCGACCTTCGTAGAGCACGGCAATGCGATCGCTCAACCGCAAAATTTCGTCCAGTTCCGTCGAAATCAGGAGAATGGCAACCCCCGCATCTCGCTGGGCCATGAGCTGAGCGTGAACGTATTCCATAGCACCGATGTCGAGGCCGCGTGTGGGCTGGGCCGCAAGAACGATATCGTGTCCCCGCGATAGTTCACGGGCCAGCACAATCTTTTGGGCATTGCCCCCAGATAACTTGCCGCTTTGGGTGTTGACCGAGGGCGTGCGAATGGTGAACTGCTGCACCAGGTTAGCGGCGTGTTTTGCCATGCGCGCCGGATGCAGGAATCCGTTTACGTTGAAGGGGGGGCGATCGATGTCCCGCAGCAGGAGGTTCTCTGTTACCGAAAAGTCGGCAATGAGCCCCATGCTGTAGCGGTCAGAGGGAATGTGTGCCACAGTTCCGTCGCGGTGAACGGTTCCGTGGGTGGGCACACGCAATCCCATAATCACGTCTTCCAGTTCTCGTTGCCCGTTACCATCCACCCCCGCAATGCCCAAAATCTCACCGGGATAAACGCTAAGGGACACCGCTTGCAAGGCCGGTAGGTGATGGTGCCCTAGGGCTGAAATGTTCTCGAGGTGAAGACGAGGAGACGGAGCGGGGAACGGCGGGGAAGCGCGATCGGGACGCTGGAGATCGACCTCTCGCCCGACCATCATCTCGGCAAGGGAATGGGCATCACAATCGGCGATGTCGGTGGTTCCGACCCTGCGCCCATCTCGCAGTACCGTGACGCGATCACACAGGGCCAGCACCTCATTTAGCTTATGGCTGATAAAAATAATGCTGGTGCCTTGCGCTGCCAGCCCCCGCAGAATGGTCATCAGCCCTTCCGTTTCCTGGGGTGTGAGCACGGCTGTAGGTTCATCGAGAATCAGAATGGTGGCCTGGCGATAGAGGGCTTTGAGAATTTCGACCCGCTGTTGTTCCCCTACCGATAGCTCCCAGATTTTGGCCTCAGGATGGAGGGACAGGCCATACTGATCCGCGAGGGCAACCAAGCGCTGGTGCAATGTTCGCCGAGATTCTCGCCAGATGTCAGAGGTTTGCCCTAGGACGATGTTCTCCGCCACGGTGAACGGCTCGACCAGCATGAAATGCTGATGTACCATGCCAATGCCAGCGGCGATCGCCTCACTGGGGGCATGGAATCGCACGGATTTCCCATGGAGCAGAATTTCCCCCTCGTCGGGGGCATATAGCCCACAGAGAATATTCATCAGGGTCGTTTTGCCCGCGCCATTCTCGCCGAGGAGGGCATGGATTTCCCCAGGACGCACGGAAAAATTGACATCCTGATTGGCAATCACCCCTGGAAACCGTTTGGTGATGCCCTGCATCTCAATGGCAAAGGAACCGAAGGGTTCAGGGGCGTCTCTCATCACGGTTCTCGGTTAATCACTCGGTTAATCATCAGTGGGATACGGCCTTGGCATGGTTGTGAGGCCTCGCAAGGCCTGTCCCATGGCGCGGTTGATGGGGACGATGCAGGGGCCGCAGGGATGAACCCGCTGAAGGTGCTGGCCCAATGCATCGCCCCAACCCGATTTTAGCGGGATGTTGATGGGAGGCTGCCCGATGGGGAGACTATTGGGGCACAAACGGCACTTCTAACTCACCCGCTGCAATCTTGTCGCGGGTTTCTGCCAGAGAAGCCTTGACCGCATCGCTCACATCATCGTCAAACCCTGGGGTCACCTCAATCTGAATCACATCGTCTGGAATGCCCAACTTGTAGAACTGATCCGCAAAGGTATCGTTGGCGGTGTCTTCAAGCATTTGAGCAAACAGAGGCTTCATATTCCAAACCAGGTTCGAGGCAACGACCTCTGGCCCCAGCGATGACATATCGCCCACATAGCCCGTGGCAAAACCATCCACTTCCTTAGCAGCCTGAATCTGCCCCAGGGTTGGCCCCTGGCCGCAGCCAATCCAAAAGTCAACCCCGGTTTCTGCCTGGGATAAGGCCGCCTCCTTGGCCTTCGCCACATCATACCAATCGCCTACCGCCGCACTGGTCAGGGTTGCATCAGGGCGAACCTGCTGAGCCCCCGCCAGCATGGCTTCTCCCATGGCATGACAAACTGGAATGTCAAACCCATAGAGGGCCCCCAATTGTCCTGTCTGACTCAACTCGGCAGCAATCAACCCCACCAGATAGGCCCCCTGGTAAAACGGTTGGTCATAGTCTGCGACGTTCTCCGCTGTTTCGCCGATGCCGCCCGCCCAGGCAAAGTTGACATCAGGAAACTCTTGCGCGACTTGAAAGACCGCATCCTGATAACTAAAGGAGTGCGCCACAATCAGGTCATACCCCTCTTCGGCATACTGGCGCAGCACCGCCGCAACATCTGCCGGATCAACGGCTTCAGAAACGGCAACTTCGACGCCCTCAGCTTTCAGGGCTTCGCCCGCATCAAACGCAGCTTGATCCCACGATTGATCCGTAGAGGAACCGCTAAGCACGAGGGCCAGTTTTGGAGCCTCTGAGTTAGCCTCTTCCCTGGATGCGGCCTCACTCGTGCCTGTCGCGTCTGTGGAGGACGGTTCACTCATACAGGCACCGAGCATAAGCAGCGGGATCGATGCAGTAATGCCAAGTAAGACCGAGCGTAATCGATTGTTTACAGTGCGGTTAACCATAGTAGGAAAGGCTATCAAAAACGTAAGTGAACAAACCCGAAAGATATTTCAGAAACACCTGTTTTAGCAACAATTGTCTGAGTTTTTCTGCAAGGACGCATCAATAGGTGGCCTGGAGACGACTGAGTAGATAGTCTCCCGACTTAATAGGTGCATAGCGGGGAGGGTTGTCGTCACTCTGGCAACTGGGAAAGCAAACAATATCAGCATCTGCATCGGGCTGACAGAAGAACGCAATGGAATAGCGATCGCGCCCTGCCTTGTCTGGATGGGGCAAGCCCACTCGATGTTTTGTCGAACGAAACACATCATTACTCCAGCGTTCAGTCAAATCCCCCGTATTGATGAGAATTGTGCCAGGAACGCATGGAGCTGACATCCAATCACCCCTTTTTGTTAATACTTCCAAGCCACCTACATCATCCTGAAACAGAAGCGTCAGCGTACCATAATCGGAGTGTGCCCCCGCACGAATCTGTCCGGGCTTTGGAGTAACATTCATTGGTGGATAGTGCAACAGTCGCAGCGTATATCCCTTAGATTGATGTTTGTCCACAATGTAGGTTTCAGGCATGTCCAGGGCGATCGCAAACGCCCGAAAAACTCGACTCGCAGCCTCTGCACAAACCTCAAAGAAATCGCTAATAGTACGCTTAAAACTATCTTGCCCCTCAGGCCACTTATTGAGCACTAGAGCTTTATCGGCTTCCGTCAATTCCTCCGGAGAAACGTCTCGCCCAACATTAAAGGCTTCCTTCAAATCACCCGGTTGATGCTCATCTAACCGTTCACGCTCAATGCCAATATATCCTCGGTTGCTAGTCTCACTCGACCAGGCAATCTTCTGCTTTTCCTCCATTGGTAGAGCAAAGAACTGTTGGGACTGCTCAAACGCTTGGGCAATCACCCCTTCAGGAATTCCATGATTTTTGAGGTACATAAACCCGACCTCATGGCAAGCCCGATAAATCATTTGAGCAACCCGTTGCTTGCCGTCAGGATCATCCTCTAGGAAGGGTGAGAAGTCGATAACAGGAATATCAATAGCGGTTTCAACAGCCATGATGAACCTTCCGTAGGATAGACAGAGCAAATCTTTCATTAGCGCTACTGATTAACGCCTAAACCCTGCGGACAATTTGTATCAAAGTTAACGGTTGGTCAAGGGCAGGGATGCAAGCACTCAGTAAGCTGATGTGCATCTAAATTGCATGTCAACTTTCTCTAAGTCCTTGTCAGCATGCTGTCAGAGCGATCTGACCAGTGTACTTTAGATGACTAACAGCTTAGCGGTGCAGAGAAGTCCTGAGCGTGGGTCGTGTTCTAGGGCGTGTCATCAATTGGGGTACAGTGAGGGAGTCATTATTGATCCCCA
>CAZWNR010000211.1:0-6947 GCA_964635665.1 uncultured bacterium
ATTGCGCCCCTGCTGAAGCAAGGTCTCGCCCAGCCCGAAACCCTGATTATTGATGCCAAATCCGGTACCTCCGGCGGTGGACGGGTGGCCAAGACCGGAATGCTGCTGGCCGAAGCCAGCAACTCCCTGGCGGCCTACGGGGTGGCCCGCCACCGCCATACCCCCGAAATTGAGCAAATTTGCAGCCATTTGGCCCGCAATGAAGTGCTGGTGCAGTTTACTCCCCACCTGATCCCCATGGTGCGCGGCATTTTGGCCACCATCTACGCCACCCTGCGCGACCCTGGCCTAGTGCGCGACGATCTGCTCACCATCTACAACGCCTTCTACCGGGCTAGCCCCTGGGTGACGGTGTTGCCCAACGGTACCTATCCCCAAACCAAATGGGCCTGGGGGACGAACCGTTGCTTTATCGGCCTAGAGGCCGATCCCCGCACCGGGCGCGTCATCGTCATGTCCGCCATCGACAACCTGATGAAGGGCCAAGCCTCCCAGGCGGTGCAGTGCTTTAACCTGATGATGGGCCTAGACGAATCCCTAGGGCTGCCCGCCGTCACCTTCTACCCCTAGGGCCTCGGTTTTTGAGGTGTTCAGGTTGAGCGCTCCTAAGGTCTGAGCGTCGGGAAGCTCAAATTCACCAACCCATAGGGGCGAGGCGACCTCGTCCTGCCCAGGACATCACGCAGTCCCTAGGATCAATTCCTTGATCCAACGCGTCCCCTGCCGCAGCCCCGTTTGGGCGATGGGGGAGAGATCTTCGCCATAATCCATCAGCCAGGTGGGCAGCAAGAGCGTATAGGCCAAGGGGCTTTGGCCATAGAGCTGTTGGGTCAGAATCAACAAATCCATTGGAGTGCTGTGGTGTCCGGTAAAGGTGAGGGTAGGATCCGACCTAAGGACAAGCCGCGTGAACATGAGGGGGCGATGGGGATTCTGGGGCAGCGAAGCATCGACAAAAAAGACCCGCTCTTGCTCGGCAATGAGCGCGGCTAGGTCGGGGGTGAGCTGGTGACAGGGGTAGGCTTCTACCTGAGCCAAAGACCAGGATTCCACAGCTTCCGCTAGACGATACCCCACGCCATCGTCGCCGCGCAGGGTATTGCCGTAACCAAGCACCAGGGTTTTCATGGAGAACCGCTAAGGGACTGAAGCGGTGACACCATGCCGCCGCTGGTGCCACTGCCAAGCATGGGCCAGGATGGTGTCAATATCGCCGTACTTGGGATTCCAGCCTAGAATCTCACGGGCCTTTTGGCTGCTGCCTACCAGTTCCGAGGAATCCCCCGGACGACGGTCCACCTCGACCACCGGAATCGGTTGCCCAGTGATCCGTTGGGCCGCTTCGATCACCTCTCGCACCGAGAAGCCTCGCCCATTGCCCAGGTTGAACACGCCGCTAGAGCCTCCCTGCAGCAGGTATTCTAGGCCCAAAATGTGGGCATCGGCCAAATCACAGACATGGATGTAGTCGCGAACGCAGGTGCCATCGGGGGTGGGGTAGTCGGTGCCGTAGATGGCAATCTGGTCTCGCAGACCCAGGGCCGTTTGCAGAACCAGGGGAATCAGGTGGCTTTCGGGGTTGTGGTCTTCGCCAAGCAACCCGTTGGGGTGCGCCCCCGCCGCATTGAAATAGCGGAACCGCACCGACCGTAGATCGTAGGCTTTGTCGTAGTCGGTGAGAATTTGCTCTACCATCAGCTTGGTTTGGCCGTAGGGGTTGATGGGCCGCTGGGGATGATCTTCGGTGATGGGGAGAAACTGGGGCAGGCCGTAGGTAGCGCAGGTGGAGGAAAAGACAAAGGATTTCACCCCAGCGGCAACCATGGCATCCAGCAGGGTTAGGGTGCCCACCACGTTGCTTTCGTAGTATTTGCTCGGATCCGTTACCGACTCGCCCACGTAGGTATAGGCGGCAAAATGCATGACGGCATCAATCTCGTAGCGATCAAAAATCGTTTTTAGGAGCGCTTTATCCAGGGTGCTGCCGACAATGAGCGGCGTCTTTAAAGCCTGATCCACCAAATCCCGGTGGCCGTAGACCAGGTTATCTAAAATCACCACAGCATAGCCCGCTTGCTGAAGGGCATGAACCGCATGGCTACCAATGTAGCCCGCTCCACCCGTGACTAAAATCGTTCGCGGTGCAATTTCCATAGCAATAGAGTGCCTATATATAGCGTTTTTCTATAGTCGTTTGGCCTAGACCAAATATCGGCCAGGGGCTGAGTCAGGCTGTTCTGATCCAACCGCTAGCAATCGGACGTATGTCATCCATAGGGAAGATGTCACCGGCTAAGAAGTGACTACTTTAGAATATAGTATCAATTCACCGTAAAGACAGCTACTAAAGAGGACCGGAGGCTAAGACTATCAAGGCTTTCAGGCGATGGGTTAGGATCATCCTTATACGGTCTTGATATAAGAAGATACAGTCTGCTGTGTATTGTCCCGGATAGCTTGCCAGGCTAGGCCGCCTTTGGATTGGCCCTGTACAGATTGAAGGGGGCGATTAAAACAACGTCTTTATTCTTGCAACTATCCGGATAAAAAGTTGGTACACAGCGCCAGTAACCTATCCCCCTCTGCGGTACCCACTCCAAGTCTATCCCTGGATTTGACACGGATCAACGACTATCCTGAAAACAGCCGTTGCCGCAGGAGAAGACACCGTGGGCCTATTTGAAGACCTCAGCAAGTTTTTGGAAACTCGCCTAGACGAGTTTCTGCGGGCTAACCCCCACCTAGAACTGCTGGGGTTGGAAGACCAACTGCGGGGCCAAGAGCAAGACGCCATTACCCTGCTAGGGGATTTGAAGCGGCGGGAGCAGCAGCTTAAAGATCAAATTCTGGCGACGGCCCAGGAGATTCAAAAATGGCACGAGCGCTCCAAAAAAGCCCAGGCCGCCAACCGGGCTGACCTAGTGGCCCTGGCGGAGGAACGGCAGGCCACCCTACTGCGCCAGGGCAATCAATACTGGGGCCAGATGCAGGGGGTAAACGCCCAAACAGAGCAGACCCGCGCCCTTCAGCGGCAAATTCATGATCGTCGCCGGGAACTAAAGGCTAAAATGGCCCAGCTAGAGGCGGAACGCGCAGCGGCAAAGGCCACGCAACAGGCCAGTGCTGGGGAAACCGGCTGGTATCAGGCCCCTCGGTCAGGGTCGGGACAAGGGGGGGCTGATCCAGTGGAGGATGCTTTTCAGCGTTGGGAAACGGAGCAGGAACTGGAAGTCCTCAAGCGCCAGATGAATCGTTGATCTGTCAGCCCACAACCACTTCTCCTAGTCCTGTGGATCTTTGCCTCTGAGCATCGATAGCCTTGGCTCGGCTACGCTGATCCACCCAGTCCAGCACCCGATTCCAGGCCCACCAGGGGTCAGGGTCTTGGGCTAGGCGCTGACCAGCGGGGCTGCTGTAGTAGCCCACATGGCCACCGTGCTCGGTCACTACAACGTCTAGCTGGGGATTTTGCTCTCCTAGGGCCACCAGGTCGGGAATAATATCGGGGGTGAACAGGGGATCGTCGGCGGCGTAGAGAATCAGGGTGGGTACGGTTAAATCCGCCAAAAAAGGGAGGGGGCAACTGGCGGCATAGTAATCCTCCACGGTGGCAAAGCCCAGGCGAGGGATGACCAATTCGTGGTCGAAGCCCCAGATCGTCGTGGCCCGCTGAATGGCGTCGAGGTCAAAGTCCTGGGGATGGTACCGATGCAGTTGCCGGGCGAGACGGTTCAGTTCCTGGGCAATGGCCCGCTCTAGGTATCGCCCCAGGGGAGCCGCCATCAAGTAGGGCAGGGATCGGTTGGCGTCTAGGTTGGGGCAGAGCACTGCCACGCCGCCAATGTCCTCCGGTTGCAGCGGCCCACCATCGGGGAGATGCATAGCCGCCTTGCCAGCCCATAGCGCCAGTTGGCCGCTGAGGGAATAGCCCACAAACCAGTAGGGCGGCGGACAGCCGAGGGCCTTGGCCTGGGCGGCGAGGGCCAGGTAGTCGTCCCCTTCGTAGATGCCATCGGAGGTGAGGGTGGGCGAGAGTTCGGCAGTTTTGCCGTGGGCGCGCCAGTCAAACCGCAGGATGCCGTAGTCCCGGTGGTAGGCTTTGCGGCCTAGAATCTCCAAAAACCACTGATTCTCTAGGCTACCCGTAATGCCGTAGGTGGCGATCAAGGTGCCCTTGGCCTGGGGTGGCACCGCCCACTGGCCGAACAACGGGACTTCCCCCTGGCCGCGAAAAACGTGATCGTGATAGAGAACTGGAGGAACCTGAAGGGTGCTGGCCCAGGTGCGTTGAGCCACCAGGGCAATGTAGAGGGTCATTATCAACCCCGATCTGAGGTGCCACGGTGGCAAAAAGGGCACATCTCGACAGGAGGAAACAGGCATGGGCGCACCGTAACAACAGGGGCAACTCGGCTAGATTCGGAATTCGGACAGTTCCTTTAGCCTGCCACGATTTGTCGTAGTTTGCGGGCACACCCTGCCCTGAATTGACGGTGATAGCTGACCTCAGAGCAGTTCGATCCCGTCCTTTGTCAAGCACCGAACCACTTTTAAGCACCGCATCCCAGGTGCAGGCTAGCCTGGAGCAAATGACGGGCTGCCTCAGCAGGGGGAAGTCCGGTGATGTCGAACTGGGGGATGGTCTTGCCCCGGCGTTCCAGATCGTGGCGGTAGGTGCGGTCGTAGTAGTCCAAGATAATGGCGCAGGCGGATCGCAGATCCCCGGCCCGGATGAAGTCCACAGCGGCCTGGGTGCACTGACCACCGAGGCGTTTTTGGATGCGCTGGGTGGCGATCACCAACTCCTCAGGGTCGGCTTCGCCGTAGATGGTCACCAGCAAATCTAGGCGCTCCTCCACGGATCGGGTTACCTCCAGGGTGGGGGCCGCCATCATCTGCAAAAACAGCTCATCGGGAATCCGGCAGGTGCCCACCCGCCGACTTTCCGCCTCCAGCCAAATGGGGCGATCTCCGCTGAACCGCACCCACTCTGCGGCCAGCAGGTTTTCGTAGTGTTCCGTGGAGGGTTGGGGGGGCAGCATCAGCGCTCCATAGCTGCTGCCCCGGTTGTTGGCGAGGTGCTCTAGGTCAATCACAGGTTCGCCCAGTTTCATGAGTTCCTGTAAAATCAGAGTCTTAGCGGTGCCCGTCATGCCGCCTAAGATAATCATCGGCTTGGGAGTCGATAAAACCTGGCGCACCCAGCGGCGATAGGCCTTGTAGCCCCCCTCCAGGGTGTACACCTTAAAGCCCGCCATTTCTAAAATCCAGCCCAGGCCACCGCTACGCATCCCCCCCCGCCAGCAGTGCACGCGTAAGGATCGTTCCGGTGCGAGGGCCTTGGCTTGGCGAATGAACTCGGCACATTTTGGCCCAGCGATCTCAAACCCCAGTTCCACCGCTTCATCGCGCCCCACCTGTTTGTAGCAGGTACCCACCTTGGCCCGTTCTTCGTCAGAAAACAGTGGAAAACTCACCGCGCCAGGAATATGACCCTGGGCATATTCGCCGGGGCTGCGCACATCCAACATGGGGCCAGGGTGCTGAAAAAAAGCGTCAATGGGCAAAGGAATCGGCATGGAGTCAGATCATTCGCGAATCATTACAAGGTTGAAGGCAGATCTCGGTTCCCCATTGTCCGTACGCCCATCTAAGAGGGCAATAATAGAAGCATCTCGCCCTGTCGATTCTCCCTCTTAACCCATGGTGCCCGAGTCCCTTCCGTCGTCTCTTTCACAGCCGGTTATCCTAGGTCTGGATCCAGGACGGCAAAAGTGCGGCCTTGCCATTATGGGGGTTGATCGCATCCTACGCTACCAGGAGGTGGTTCCGGTGGCCTCGGTGCTGGCAACCATTGAGGGCTTGCGGCAGCGGTTTCCCATTTCCACCATTGTCCTCGGCGACCAGACAGGATCCAAACAATGGAAGGCCAGCCTTGCCGAACTCGATGATCCTCCCCGCATTATGCTGGTGGATGAGCGTCACACTTCCCTCCAAGCCCGTGATCGCTACTGGCAAATGTATCCCCCCGCTGGTTTGGCTAGCCTGCTGCCCCAGTCCTTCCGCACCATTCCCCGCCCCATCGACGACATTGTGGCGATTCTGCTGATCGAACGCTACCTTAACCGCCTCACCAACAATACCGAGACCTGACCTCGCCATCCACCGTGGGTGGCCCCTCAGTATGGGCTTAACATCAGGACATTTTCACGGTCCCTTATCGAAACTTCAACCTGGGATCCGCCTTCAGCGAACCTCCTTAAGCCGCATTTGCGGGGGGACGGTTTAGCGATAGGCTAGGAATCACCCATCTATCATCGGTAGCCAAACCAGATGGGAACGCAGTAGGACGAATCATTAGGATCAATCACAATGAAACAGCGTGGTGTCACCATTTGGTTTACGGGTTTGAGTGGATCGGGTAAGTCCACCATTGCCCATGCCCTAGAGACCGAACTCAGACGGCAGGGCTATGGTCTAGAGATTCTCGATGGCGACATTGTGCGGACTAACCTCACCAAGGGCCTAGGATTCAGCCGCGAAGACCGGGATGAGAATATCCGCCGCATTGGCTTTGTCTCCCACCTACTTACCCGCAATGGGGTGATCGTGCTGGTGTCGGCCATCTCCCCCTACCGCGATATCCGCGACGAGGTGCGCGAACGCATCGATGATTTTGTCGAAGTCTACGTCGATGCTCCCCTCGAAGTGTGCGAAGGGCGCGATGTGAAGGGCCTCTACAAGCGGGCCAGGGCTGGGGAAATCAAACAGTTCACAGGCATTGACGATCCCTACGAAGCCCCCCTTAACCCCGAAGTGCATTGCCACACCGACGCCGAAACCGTGGAAGAAAGCGTTGCCAAGGTCATCGCCAAACTGGTGGAACTGGGTTACCTCCAGCAGCCCGCCGTCGTCTAGCCCCAACACACCACGCTCCCCGTCCAGCC
>CAZWNR010000212.1:0-6936 GCA_964635665.1 uncultured bacterium
AGGCTCGCCTGAAGCGTTTCATACTCCCTCTCCGGGTTTTCAAATATCCTCTTAGGCTTGCTTGCAGCTCCAGCATTCGTCAGTTGCTTGGATGGGTTCGCTGATTTCTAAGCTCTTTCGCCAAGGCACTTCAATCTTTGCCTACCGAGAGAGTAGCCCTTATCCTCTCAAGACAACGCGGCAGGATAGCCCCCAATCCCAGTTTGGCATGGCGTTCTTCAACGGTCAGGACTGGATCAAAGTTCTGGCCCTGCTGCCTCGCACTAGCATCGCCGCTATGACCAGTGCCGTCGTGTTTCTGTGGTCAGGTGCTAGCCATTCTCAACGTATACCGATGGCAGAATGGCATGATTACAGCCTGTCTTGCGTTTACATTCAATGCGTAGTTCCCAATTTATATTAGGAGCTTAAAAAGATGATCTGTCTAAGTTGGCTATGACCAATCATCAAGTTTCTCAGGTTCTCAGGAAGATATTCTGACTGGGCAAACCACTGAGAGAAAATTCCGCTACACCTACACCTCACGTTTCTAAGATATAGGTTACGCTGCGCTAACTCATGCTACGGATTCTTGCGTTGAATCCATCCCGCCGACTTGTCGGCATTGTTTTGGGTTTGCTTAATTTGGTTCAAAACAAATATTTCAATGAACACGAAGTCTAAGGGTTTAATAAATCTAAAAATAATGAAAATCTTACACATTTGCGCCATTGGGGTAACCGTTGAAAAACTGTTGCGCTCCCAGATCGATGATTTGCAATCACGAGGCCTTGAGGTTCACATTGCTTGCTCTCCCGATAGTGCGGCCTTGGCCCTAGAATCAGCGGGTTATACCCTTCAGCCGGTACAGATTGATCGCAAAATTTCCCCACTTAAAAATCTGCGCAGTCTAGTGCAGCTTGTTCAGATCATGCGGCGCGAAAACTACGATTTGGTGCATGTTCACACCCCCATCGCTGGGGTGCTGGGGCGCACAGCGGCTAAGCTGGCGGGGGTGCCGCGTATTGTCTACACGGCCCACGGGTTTCCCTTCCACGATCTGTTGCCCCCGACCCAGTATCAGATCTATTTCCGCATTGAGCAGTTTTGTGCCCGCTACACCGATTTAATTTGGACTCAAAGCTACGAAGACTGGGTCAATGCCCCCCAATTGGGCCTCTGCCCCGCTGCCAAGGTGCGCCACCTCAACAACGGGGTGGATAGCCAGCGGTTCAGCCGTCAGCGATTGACCCCTGATCACCAGCAGCGGTTGCGTCAGTCTTTGGGGATTGCCGACGATGCGGTGGTGGTGGGCACCATCGGGCGGCTGACTCGGCAGAAGGGGTTTGCCTATCTGGTGGAGGCCTTGGCCTTGCTGATGCAGGACGTTCCCCAGGTGCATGGGTTGGTGGTGGGGGGCGAACTCAGCACCGACCCAGAACCCTTCCAGGTGGAACTGATGCAGCGGGCGGAGGATCTGGGCGTTCGCGACCGCATCACCTTTACCGGGTTTCGCGACGATACCCCGGAACTGCTGGGCCTGATGGATGTGTTTACCCTGCCCACCTACTTTGGCGAGGGCCTGCCCCGATCCATTCTGGAGGCCATGGCCATGGGGTTGCCCATTGTGACCACCAATATTCGCGGCTGTCGGGAGGCGGTAATTCCCCACCAGAACGGCTTGATTGTGCCGCCTCGCGATGCCCTGGCCCTACGGGATGCCCTGGCGACCTTGCTGGCGGATTCCCATCTGCGTCAACGGTTTGGGGCCGCCAGTCGGCAGCGGGTTGAGGTGATGTTTGACGAAACCTTTGTCTTCCAGCGGCTGGCGGACGGGTATCGGGATCTGGGCATTGTCTTTCCCGACGATGCTGGGATGCCACCTATCTCAACGTCATCCCGCTACGGCAACGATGGCCCAGGCCATCGGGTCACCACCCAGCAATCCCTGGGCTGAATGCCCTAAGAACAGGGGGGCATTCAGCTCAATTTCCCGGTGCCCTTACCTGCGCTTTCTACGTCACCCTCCAGTCATCCATTCCGCTCCAGTTATCCATGGAGACTCTGATCATGCAGACCTATTCCAATGATTGGCCCTCTGGACAGTGGCACTATGCCCAACATCACTACCTGGCCGAACGCCGAGGACTTCGCATTCATCTGGCCCTAAAGCGTCTTCTCGATCTCGGTGTAGCGGGTTTGGGGGTGGTGGTGCTATCCCCCCTGCTGCTGGCCATTGCGGTGGCGGTGGGGCTGAGTTCCCCCGGCCCAATTCTGTTTATCCAAGAGCGCCTGGGTAAGCAGGGGCGTCCTTTTCAGATCTATAAATTCCGCACCATGGTGGATGGGGCGATTCACCTGGGCGCTGGCCTAGACACCTTTGCCGGAGACCCCCGTGTCACCCTCGTGGGCAAGTTTCTGCGGGAATACCACCTCGATGAATTGCCCCAGTTGTTCAACGTGCTGCGGGGCGACATGAGCCTGGTGGGGCCGCGCCCGCTGCTGCCGTCGTCCCTAGACACCTACCAAGACCGGGAAAAGCGCCGCCTGCTGGTACCCCCAGGGATAACCGCCTGGGAAGCCGTCCAGGGGGGCTTGCTCAACACCATTGATCAACGCCTTGCCCTGGATGTTTGGTACGTCGATCACTGGACGATTGGGCTGGATCTCTGGATTTTGCTGAAGACCATCCCCGTGGTGCTGACCAAAACGGGGGTCTACGGCGAAAACGGATCTGAACGAGGCCGAGAAACCTAATTCCTCTGGAGCACCAACCCATGACCATTGCCGTCATTCATCAACCTCAGTATTTCCCTTACCTTGGCTTTTTTCACAAACTCTCCCAGGCCGATGTGTTTGTGGTGATGGACAGCGTCGAATTTTTGCGGCGGGGGCTGCAACACCGCAACAAAATTAAAACCGCCCAGGGCGAACAGTGGCTGACGGTGCCCGTGCTACACCGACAACACCAGCTGATCCAGGAGGTCAAAATCAACCGCGAATTTCCCTGGTCGCGCAAACACTGGGGCACCCTGTGCACAAACTATTCGCCAGCCCCCTACTTTGACCACTACGCCCCAGCCTTGCAGCGGTTGTTGTGCCAAGACTGGGACAGCCTGGGGGATCTGAATCTCGCCCTCATCCATTGGGTGATGGATCAGTTGGAACTGGCGATGCCGGTGGTTAAGTTGTCAGACCTAGGGGTGCAGGGGCACAAAAGCCAACTCCTGATCGACACCTGCCGAGCGGTGCAGGCCGATACCTATCTGTCGGGCCTGGGCGGGAAGGACTACATGGATCTGGCGCTCTTCCATGCCGCTGGGATTGACGTGCTCTGGCAGGCGTTTACCCCGCCGACCTATGGGCAACGGTTCCCGGAACTTGGCTTCATACCCAACCTATCCATTCTGGATGTGCTGTTTTGCTGCGGCCCCGATAGCCGCCAATTTTTGGCCACACCACCGCGCCAGTCCCCGGTTCCCGCATCGGTATCCGCCTAACTTATACCGAATCCGGCACCCCGTAGGAGTCAGGAGACCTGACCCGCACCGATATCGGGGGCCAGCCAGCCGGATTTGGCCCCCCCTGTCCTCAGCATCCTGCCACTACCATGGGCCACACCGTTCTCGCCATTGCCCCCCACCCCGACGATGAAGTACTCGGCTGCGGCGGCACCCTCGCCCGCCACGCCGCCCAGGGCGATGCCGTCCATGTTCTGATCGTCACTCGGGGCGACCCAGACCTCTACCCCAACGATGACGAAGCCGCCATCCGCCAAGAGATTGAGGCCGCCCACCACCGATTAGGCGTAGCGAGCACCACCTACCTCGACTTTCCCGCCCCCCGCCTAGACACCATTGCCGGATACCAACTGGCGGAGGCCATCGCCCAGGCGATTGACCAAACTCAGCCCGACACCCTCTATCTGCCCCACCACGGCGATATCCACGTTGACCACCAGCGGGTTTACCAGGCGGCCCTGGTGGCGGCTCGACCAATTAACCACTGCCCCGTCCGGCAGCTGCTGTGCTACGAAACCCTATCGGAAACCGAGTGGTCGCCGCCCCAAAGCAGTGCCGCCTTTGTGCCCACCGCCTTTAGCGACATCAGCGATTTTCTGGAGACCAAACTCCAGGCCATGGGCTGCTACGGGGCCGAGCTACGGGACTTTCCCCATCCCCGATCTCTCCCGGCCATCACCGCCCTGGCCCAAGTGCGGGGGGCCACCGTCGGCCTAGCGGCAGCCGAAGCCTTTGCCGTCGTTCGCCAAATTCTGTAGACCGTTACCAGGAATAATCCCATGACCACCACCCTCAAACCCCAATCCCCCTCGTCTCTACCCGAACCTAAGGGCTATCCCGTCATTGGCCACGCCCTAGACTATCGGCTTAATCCCCTCAGTTTCTATGCCCACTGCGCCGAGTATGGCGACTTTGTGCGCCTGCGGTTTGGCCCCCATCCGGTGTACTTTTTGAACCACCCCGATTTGATCAAGCAGGTGTTTGTCACTCATGGCCACTGCTTTTTGGGGCGGGCCGAGGGGCGAGAATCGCGCTTTTTTGATCCCCTGTTTGGCCATGGCCTAGCGGTGAGCGAGGGAGACTTTTGGCGACGGATGCGGCGACTGGTGCAGCCCATCTTCCAGCGGCAGCACATGGTGAACTATGGCGACATTGCCGTCCGTTTGGCCCAGACCGAACTGGATACCTGGCCCACCAACCAGCCTCTCGCCATCCGCAACTACGCCTCCCGCCTAACTCGCCAAATCATCGCCAAAATTTGCTTTGGGGAAGCCGGGATCACCCATTTTGCCACCCTAGAGGCCGCCCTGAATGCAGCCCTAGCCGAGTACGACCACCGCGACCACAACTGGCTGTTGTACCTGCTACCCGACCAGTTTCCGACCCCCGGCAATCGCCGCTACCGCCAGTCGGTGCAGGATCTCGACGCCCTGCTGTACGACCTGATCGCTAGCCGCCGCCGCACGGGCGAAGCCGATGGATCGATGCTCACCCAGTTGTTGGCGGTGCGCGACGAAACGGGCCTAGCCATGGGCGACCGCGAAATTCGCGATGAGCTGGTGAATGTGGTGATTGGCCACGACACCCTGGCGGACGTGCTGGGCTGGGCCTGGTGGCTCATCGCCCAGCATCCTGAGGTGGAGGCGACCCTGGTACAGGAATGGGAAACGGTGATGGCCGGACGCTTGCCCACCCTAGCCGACCTACCTCAGTTGACCTACACCGAAGCGGTGATCACCGAAACCCTGCGGCTCTACCCCCTGGCCTGGGTGACCGGGCGGGTAGCCACCCAGGGCTGCGACATTGACGGGCACCCCATCCGCGCCGGGGAAAATGTGGTGATGTGCCAGTGGGTAACCCACCGAGACGCCCGCTTTTTTGACCATCCCCACGAATTCCGACCCGAACGCTGGGCCACGGATGCGGCCCAGCGCATTCCCCAGTATGCCTACTACCCCTTCGGCGGTGGGCCTAGGGCCTGCATTGGTCGCGGCCTCACCATGATGGAAACGGTGCTGCTACTGGCCACTATCGGGCAGCGGTTTCACCTACAGTCTCCATCTGAACAGCAGGTCATGCCCCACCCTGGCCCCTCCTTTTCCCTGCGGCCCAAGCCCGCCCTGCAAATGGCGCTGATTCCCCGTCATTCCTAGATCCTTCCTGGCGGCGTGTTCCTGCCGCCAGGTTTGTCTTGGGTGGGCGCACGGCGGTGCGCCCCTACCACAACCACAATTTTCCCTTTGCCACCATGCGTGTTGAATTTATTACCCCCAACCTGCCCCGCTGGGCGGCGCTGCTGCGCCACAGCCCCCACGACATCTACCACCTACCGGGCTACATGGCCCTCGAAGCCCAGCGCACCCAGACCTTGCCTCAGGGGCTAGTGATCTCCGATGGAGACCGTACCCTGCTGGTGCCCTACCTGCTGCGCAGTGGCGAGATGCTGTTGCTGGATGAGGCTAACACCGCCGAGGTGTTTGATGTCGTCTCTCCCTACGGCTATCCTGGGTTGCTTCTCAGTCAGTCGGCCCAGGAACATCCCGCCTTTTTGACGGCGGCTCTCCATATGCTGAAACAGAGTCTGCGGGAGGCGGGGGTCTGTTCGGCCTTTTTTCGGCTACACCCAATTTTGAACCAGGGCTGGTCGCCCAATTTACCGGAGACGGAGTACCGTTTCCAGGGTGAAACCGTGTCCCTTGACCTCACCCTCCCCCCCACTCGGCTGTGGAACCACATCCGTAAGGATCACCGCAACCGCATCAACCGGGCTAAGCGGGAGGGCCTCACGGTGACCATGATGCCCTGGGCGGAGGCTCTGCCCACCTTCATCGACATCTACACCGAAACCATGGGACGGGTGGGGGCGGCCCAGCACTACCTAGAGTTTGACGCGGACTACTTTGCCCAGTTGGGGGAAACCCTGGGCGACCGTCTGCACCTGTGCCTGGTGGAAAGTGAGGGCACCGTGGCCTCGGCGGGGCTGTATACGGAGTGGAACGGTATCGTCCAGGCCATTTTTGGCGGCACCCGCACCGCCTTTTTGAAGCAGTCCCCCAGCACCCTAGAGACCTACTGTGTGGCGCTGTGGGCCAAGGATCGCGGCAACCGCCTGCTGCACCTGGGCGGCGGCGTGGGGGCCAGCCAAGATCCCCTATTTCGCTACAAGGCGGGCTTTTCGCAGATGCGCCACCCGTTCTATACCCTGCGCCTCGTCACCGATGCGGTCAAATATCGCGAGCTGGTGCAGCGACGGGCCAAGGTTCTCAACTTGGCCCCTGAAGCCCTGCTTCAGTCCTCCTACTTTCCCGCCTACCGAGCCGCTATTGGAGCCTAGCCTGCGATGAACCGTCCCATTCTGCTTTCGCCGCCCCATTTGGGAAATGCTGAATTGGCCTATGTCCACGAAGCCTTTAGCACCAACTGGATTGCCCCGGTT